>NZ_JANSIH010000435.1:0-2098 GCF_047462075.1 Synechococcus sp. R55.2 | reverse complement strand
ATCTGGCGAGGCAGTGGGCAACTGCTCCTGTGAAGGATCCGCCGGAGCCAGCTCCCGCTCATCCACCAACACCAGCACCCGCACAACTCGATTTTTGGGCAATTGTTCCTGCGCCTTCATGGGCAAAATCAGTTGACCTTGGCTGTCGGTACGGGCCCAGAACTCATGTGCTTTCATGCTGTTTCCCAAAATCATGAGCCAATGAAGGGATCCCCAGGCCGGATCTTAGTGAGGATGATGAATGACCCCAGAAAGCTCCATCTGTTCTTCGTATTCAGATGAGTCGGAGAGGCTGGCCCAGCTTTATAGTTATTTTGATTCAAACTAGGACACTCTAGGACACTGCGTCAGGGTTGTGGAGCAATAGCGTTGCAGAGCAATAATGCGCGGGGCTAGAGGGCTTGTCTCAGCAGCCCAGGCATCTCACCTAACCTGAAACGGCCATAAGCTCCCACAGCATCTCGGATAAGCTTGCCTCAACAAATCTCAAAAGCCGCTGGCAGGTAGTCAACCAAAGCGTAGCTTACCCCTTCCCTGGAGGCCCGACGTTCTATCAGCGCAACATCAAAACGGCAGGACAACTCGGAGAGGTGGGGATGCTGGCTCAAGAAGGCCTGGGCAGCCCGGATCAAGCGTCGCTGCTTGGGGATCCCAACCGCCAAAAGCCCGCCTCGATCCCAGCTACCGGGGCTACGGGTTTTCACCTCTACGAAAATCAGCACATCAGCTTTGTGGGCAACCAGATCCAGCTCGCCCCAAGGGCAGCGCCACCGCTGGGCCAGGATCTGCCAGCCCTGCTGACAGAGATATTGCCGCACCCAGCCCTCGCCGACGTTGCCTGTATTCTGGAGAGAAGCTCCTTTGGGCAAGGGATCCATAAAAAAATCACCAGCGCCCGGCTCTAATGAGCAGAGCCATTGCCGTGATACTTGTCGGTGTCGTAAAAGCCGTTGCGGGTGCCGAAGTAGAAACTTGCCAGAGAGAGGACAAGAGCAACCCCCACCAAGACTAACTTTGCATCCACGTGGTTTTCCCCTGATTTTCTCCTCAACCGTGATCATAATAGCCTGCCGCTCCTTCACAATCCTCTGGTAAGCGATGCGCGGCACTGATATCGGCCAAGGCACAGCAAGTCTTGGGGGATCCCATTGGAAATGAACTACTCCCACTGGGAGCTCAGCATGCTACCATTCAGACGGAAAGGGAGTAGTCAGGCGGCTTACCGCCCTCTGCATCGACATACTGGCTAAAAACAGCCCGGTGCAAGAGACAAAGCAAGCCCGGCAGGCTGCTTTGGTGACGAGACTTTCACTGAGTTCACGCAGAGGTGAGCTTGGTGAGTCCGTCTGACTTTCCCGGCCTTCACCTCTAGGTGTGAACCGATTCCACACACAAGAGAGGTTGGAGGCTAAACGATGTGGGCTGGTTTTGCGTCAAGTTTGCTGTTGGTTACGGTAGCAGAGTTTGGGGATAAAACCTTTTTTACCCCCCTGATTCTGGCTATGCGGCACCCGCGCCGCTGGGTTTTCTTGGGGACGTGGCTGGCTTTGGCCGTGATGACCTTGCTGGCGGTGGTGGCCGGGAAGGTGCTTTTCAAGCTGCTGCCACCCCTGGGCGTGAGAGTGTTATCGGCTGGGGTTTTTGCGGCTTTTGGGCTGAGAATGCTCTGGCAAGCCTACAAGATGACTCCCCAGCAGGAAAAAGAAGAAGAGGAAGAAGCCCTCAGGCTGGTGGAGCAGGCAGAAGAAAAAGGGGCGGGCCGCGGCGGTGCTTGGGCTATTGTGTGGGAAGCCTTTAGCTTGACAGCCTTGGCCGAGTTCGGGGATAAAACCCAGATTGCCACCGTCTCCTTGGCGGCCACCCACCCGGGATTGAGTGTATGGGCAGGGGCTACCCTTGGCCATGGGCTGATGGTGGGGCTGGCGGTGGTGGGAGGTCGTTTTTTAGCAGCTCACATCTCTGAACGCGCCGTGCATTGGGTGGGGGGCGGCTTATTTCTGGTGTTTGCGTTGCTGACCGGTTGGGAGTTGGCAGGATGAGGGATCAGCTAGAAATCGCAGGAGCCCCGCACTGTACCCGTAGGGTCAGTGTCGGGAGG
>NZ_JANSIH010000434.1:0-15436 GCF_047462075.1 Synechococcus sp. R55.2 | reverse complement strand
ACTGTCCTGGACCCTCGCTCTGATCTGGAGCGCCGCTTTCTCGAAACGCTGGCAGCAGGAGGGTATCGGCTGCCTGAGGATGCCCAGAAAGCCATTGCCGATCCCGACTGCGTCGTTGACTTCTTCTACAGCCCCAACATCTGCATCTTCTGCGATGGCCCAGTCCACGACCAGCCTGCCCAAGCGGAACGGGATCGCCAACTGCGCTCGCAGCTGCAGGGACGGGGCTACCGCGTGCTTGTTCTGCGCTACAACCAAGATTTGCAAGAGCAGCTGGCTCGCTACCCAGAAGTATTTGGCAAGGGCAGCTAGTCCTGCTGGTGGGAAAACAGATAAGCTCCCACAAAAGCCAGGATTACCGCCAAGCCGCCCAAAACTCCCACCGTGTACCAGGGAAACTCCGCAAGCGGCTGGTAGGCGGCTGCCCGCATGCCAATGCTGGCGTAGGAAAGGGGCAGGCAATAGACCAGCACCTGCAGGTAGGTCGGCAACTGGGCGGGATCGAAAAAGGTGGCCCCCAGAAAAGACATGGGCGTAATCAAAAAGTTGGTTAGCACGCCCACACTCTCCAGGCTGGGCACCTTCAAGCCAGCAATTACCCCAATGCCGGCAAAGACGGCGCAATCCAAAAGTAGAACCAACAGCGACAAGGGGTGAAGCAGGCCCCAGGCCCCCGTACCCAGCACCCCCACCGCCAACACCCCCAAGGCCGTCAGCAGGCCGCGGGCAATGCCCGCCAGCACCTTGCCCAGATGCAAAGACAAGGGGTGCACCGGCAACAGCAGCAGCTCTTCAAAGCTCTTGGTAAATAGCCGCGATCCACAAATGGAGAAGGTGGTGCCGGCAAAGCTGATGGTCATGGCTGAAAGAGCCACCATCCCCGGCAAGATAAAGCGCAAATAAGAACCTGCCGCCGTGGATCCGGCCACCTCGGCCAAAGCTTCGGCCCGCAGGGATCCCCCTAGGCCCACCCCAAAGGCAACAATGTAGATGAGGGGAGCCACCAGCCCCGAGGCCACCACCTGCCAAACTCGCCCCCGCAGATCCAGCCAGTCGCGCCAGAAGATGGTTAAACTGTCTTCCCAGATTCGCTGATAGGGTAGGGTCAGGGCACGGCTTACCATAGGTTTTCTTCGCTGTATTAGAGGTCTTCTTGTTTTCTGCTGCCGCGGCCGTGGGGAACTGCTTGCTGCTCCCTACTAGTAACCGTAGTAGTTGGAGCGCCGCGACCGCCACCAGGCCACCGGCAGCGCCAATGCCTTGCTGAGAGTGGACACGTAAGCGCGGGTGCGAAAAACCTGGTAGTGGTTGCGCTCGATGGCGTTGAGAATCTGCCGGTAGAGCATCAAGGAAGCGGCTACCGGCCAGCGGGAGTCCGGCTGCAGGGTAGGGATCCCCCGTTCCGCTTGGGCATAGAGCTCTCTAGCCCGCCGGATCTCATAGTCCATCAAAGCCATCCAGCGCTCGTCAATAACATAGTTAAACAGGTCCCGCTCGGAGTAGTTGAAGCGGCGCAGATCTTCGAGGGGGATGTAGATCCGTCCGCGGCGGGCATCTTCCCCCACATCCCGCAAGATGTTGGTTAGTTGCATGGCGATCCCCAGCGCCACCGCCTCCTCGCGGCCATCCCGGCCCGGCACAAACCCCATGATCTCCGAGCACATCAGCCCCACCACCCCAGCCACGCGGTAGCAGTAGACCCGCAGATCCTCCCAGGTGGCGTAGCGCTGGGTATCCAAGTCCATGCTCTGCCCCCGCAGCATCTCGCGAAACGGCTCGATGGAAAGGCGGTAGGTGCGGATGGTGTGGATCAAAGCGAGGTCCGTGGGGACTTGCGGCTCGCCTCCCTGGAAGAGCGACTCCAGATGGGATCCCCACTGCTCCAGCTTGCTGCGGGTGACCTCCACCTCTGCCTGGCTGGCTTCCAGTCCATCCAGCAACTCATCGGTTTGCCGCAGCCAAGCGTAGATGGCCCAGATGGCCCGTCGTTTGGACTGGGGTAAGAGCAGGGATCCCAGGTAGAAAGTCTTAGCGTGCTTGGCCGTAATCTGGCGACAGAGGGCAAAAGATTGCTCAAGCGGACTCATCTGGCTATCTCCAGGAGCACAGGGCCAGGATAGAGAAGGAAGAGGAACGGCGAGGGCACATATCAACACTACGGGAAAGCGGACGCCGCGGATAGCCTAGAAGAGGTTGTGGGGAAAAGAAAGATTCAAAAGGCATAGGAGGCGGACGGCGAAGAGCTAGACCCCCGCAGCTGCCAGAGTTGAGGCCGAGACAGAAGCGCGTTGAAATGGGATCCCCTTGTTGATGGCCTCCGCCGCCCACTTGCCGGAGAGGATGGCCCCCTCCATGCTGCCCAGGAAGGGCTGTAGGGTGTAGCTGCCCGCCAAGAAGAAGTTGGGAATAGGGGTAACTTGAGTGGGGCGATACTGCTGTCTGCCAGGGGTAGCCTTGTAGACCGAGCGCGGCGTTTTCACCACCACCCACTTGCGCACGCGGGCGGGGTTGGGGCCGGTAAGGTGCTGGGGAAAGAGTTTTTTCAGTTCCTCCAGCGTGGCGGCAAAGATCTCCTCATCGCCGCGATCAATCCACTCGGCAGCCGGAGCCAGCACCAGCTCCAACATGGACCGCTCCGGATCGGCATAGGCCCGGCAGGTGTTGCTCATGTCGGCATACACGCTCAATAGCGGCGAGCGGGAAAACAAGGAGTGATCGATGTGAGTAATCTTGCGGTCAAACCAGATCTGCAGGCTAATTACTGGCACCCCCTCCAGTTCACGCAGCTTTTGGAAAAAGGGGATCCCCCACCACTGCGCCGGCAGCAGCTCCTTGAGCGCGTCCACCGAAAGGGCCGAGACATAGGCATCGGCAGTCACCTCCACCGGCCCAGAGGGGGTGGCTAAGCAAAACCCGGCCACGCTGCCGTCAGGGTTGAGACGAATGTCCTGCAACGCCGCCTTCAAATGCACTTCCCCCCCACGGGCGACAATGTAGTCCACCATCGGCTGGCAGAGCCGCTCTGGGGGAGCGCCGTCTAGGTAGGCAATCCTAGAGCCATCTTTTTGCTGCAAAAAGCGGTTCAAGGCCGTCAGGGGCACCATGGCCGAGATCTCCTCCGGGTTGATGAAGGCCAGGGCCTTGGAGACGGCAATGAAAATATCGGTGTTGACCCGCTCGTCAATACCCTGCCGCCGCAGCCATTCCAAGAGGCTATAGCGATCCATCTGCTCCACATAGCGCTGGCCGCGAATCATGGCCGGCACCAGCCCCAGGGCAAACTTCACCTTTTCCCCCCAGGTGAGCATGTCGTTGTTGCGCAAGATGCCGACAATGGCGTTGAAAGGAGCGGGAATATCCGGCAGGTCAAAGCGGGAATAGGTGCCCGGCTTGTCCGGCTGGTTGAAAATCAAGCTGTGTTCCTTCCACTGCAGGCGATCGGAGATGCCCAGCTCCCGGAACAGCTGCAACGTGTTGGGGTAGGCGCCAAAAAAGTTGTGCAGCCCCGTCTCGATCCAGTCGCCGTCGGCATCTTTCCAGGCAGCCACCAGGCCACCCAAAACATCTCGCCGCTCGAAGAGGAGCGGTTGATGCCCGGCATCGCAGAGATACTTGGCACAGGCCAGCCCGGCCAGCCCGCCACCAGCAATGGCAACACGCATGAGGGTAACGACAAAGCAACACTTTCATTCTATTTGCAAACCGTTACAATTGCCGGGGCCAAGGGGCAGACGGAAGGCCAACCCGGCACCAGCAGCAGGACAAGGGGATCCCTGAGCCCATCGGTCTCGCTGCCGGGATCCCAATCGCTGGTAGGATACATACGGAAGAAAAAATAAAGATTTTCTGCAGTCCGGGGGAAAACAACGATGGCCAAACAAACACTGGGATCCCTGCTGTCATCCGGCTTTGATCTGGCCGGCAAGCGTGTGCTGGTGCGAGCCGATTTCAATGTCCCCTTGGACGCCCAGGGCAACATTACCGATGACACCCGCATTCGGGCTGCTCTGCCCACCGTCCAGGCCCTCATCCAAGCGGGCGCCAAAGTGATCCTCGCCAGCCACCTGGGCCGCCCCGTCAAAAAAGACAAAGAGACAGGCGCGGTTAAGATCGCTCGCGAGGGCAATAGCCTAGCCCCCGTGGCCACCCGTCTTTCTCAGTTGCTGGGCCAGCCGGTCGCCTTTGCCCCCGATTGCATTGGCCCCGAGGCCGAGGCAGTGGTGAACGGCCTGGAAAACGGCCAGGTGGCCCTGCTGGAAAACGTCCGCTTCTACCCAGAAGAGGAAGACAACGACCCGGAATTTGCCCGCAAGTTGGCCTCACTGGCGGACTTGTTCGTCAACGACGCCTTTGGCAGTGCCCACCGCGCCCACGCCTCTACTGCCGGCGTTACCGCCTATCTCCAGCCTGCTGTGGCTGGCTACCTGGTGGAAAAGGAGCTGCAGTTTCTTTCGGGCGCCATCGAGAATCCGCGGCGCCCCTTGGCAGCCATCATCGGCGGCTCCAAAGTGTCCAGCAAAATCGGCGTCATCGAGAGGCTGCTGGAGAAGGTGGATAAGCTCCTCCTCGGCGGCGGCATGATCTTCACCTTTTACCAAGCCCAGGGCCTCAAGACCGGCAAATCCCTGGTAGAAACCGACAAGCTGGATCTCGCCCGCTCCCTGATGGAAAAAGCCAAAGAGCGGGGGGTGGAGCTGCTGCTGCCGGTGGATGTGGTGGTAGCCGATAGGTTTGACAAAGATGCCCAGGCCCAGACCGTTTCCATCCACGCCATCCCCGAGGATTGGATGGGCTTGGACATCGGCCCGGAATCGATCAAAGCCTTCCAGGCTGCCCTGCAGGGGTGCCAAACCGTGGTCTGGAATGGGCCAATGGGCGTGTTCGAATTCGACCGCTTTGCCCTGGGCACAGAAGCCATTGCCCGCACCCTGGCCGATCTCACTCAAGCGGGAGCCACCACCATCATCGGCGGGGGAGACTCGGTGGCTGCCGTGGAAAAAGTGGGCCTGGCCGACAAAATGACCCATATCTCCACCGGTGGCGGAGCCAGCCTGGAGCTATTGGAAGGGAAGGTGCTGCCCGGCATTGCCGCTCTCACAGAAGCGTAGGTTCCTCCTTCGGGTCGCAGCCCCTCCAATCAAAAAACCAAGCCAAAAAGTAGGGGCTGGATTCAGCCCCTCCTAACTTTAGTCGGTGTAGATCGCTGCAGCGATGGCGAGACAGGATCCGGCTTAGTGCATCACCACTTTAACGTTGGCGTTGTTCAAGCCAGGACGCTTCACCTCGGCCAAGGTCTTGTTGACGGCGTACTTCTGGTTGATGGAGTTGATCAACTCGGTCTGGTTGTGCTTCTTGGCCACGCCCCACAAATCGGCAATCAGGTCGTAGGAACCGTCGGGATTCTTCGACCAGCCCAGATCGTAGTCGCCTTCCAACTGAGCCACGATGTCAGCGCGAACACGCTGGCCGTTGTAGCCACGCACGTCGGCGTTCAGCTTAACGGTGTAGCCGAGATCGCGCAGAGAGTTGATCAGGATTTGGCTATCGGTGATCTTGGTACGCAAGGTGCTAAAATGAGACATGGTGTTTCTCTCCTGTGTGTAGGGGTTGGAACATCAACACAAACAATGGGCACTGTTCTTTGGGGAAGGTTTGGGCCCTGCCGTCCCTGCTTCTGTCAAGGTAGCTTTGGATCCTCACCTCCTCCTAGAACTCCAGCCGCTGGTACTCGGCTACAGAGGCCGCTGCAGGCCGAGCCCGCTGCTGGGCCCATTCCCTCAACGCTACCACTTGCTCCGTCATGGTGCGAGATAGCGGTTGAGTTGCTTTCGTTGCTGCCAAAATGTCCAGTTGGGTAAATTCGCGGTTCTGGGCAAACGCTTCGTACATGGCAGCAATCAAAACTTGTTCGATCTCCGCGCCGGAGAAGCCTTCACAGGCTGCGGCCAACTGGCGCAGATCAAAGCGGCTGATGTCGCGCCGCCGCTTCTTCAGGTGGATCTCGAAAATCTCCATCCGCTCGTTGATGTTGGGGAGATCCACGAAGAAAATCTCGTCAAAACGGCCCTTGCGCAGGAATTCACCCGGCAGACGATCCACACGGTTGGCCGTGGCCATGACAAAAACCGGCGAGCGCTTCTCCTGCATCCAGGTCAGGAAGGAGCCAAAGATGCGGCTAGAGGTGCCCCCGTCGGAATCGCTGGAGCCTGCTGACCCGGCAAAGGCTTTGTCCAGCTCGTCGATGAAAAGGATAGCAGGGGCAAGAGATTCAGCAGTCCGCAGGGCACTACGCAGATTTGCTTCCGATTTGCCCACCATGGAGCCATCATAAACGCGGCCCATGTCCAGACGCAGCAGGGGCAGGCCCCAGAGACGGGCAGTGGTCTTGGCGATCAGCGACTTGCCACAGCCGGGTACGCCCAGGATCAGCATCCCCTTAGGCTGGGGCAGTCCATAGGCGCGAGCTCGCTCGGTAAAAGCTTCAGAGCGTTGCAGCAGCCAGCGCTTCAGCTCTTCCAGACCGCCAACGGCGTCGATGGTCTCGTCCTCTTCGATAAACTCGAGAATGCCGTTGCGCCGGATCAGTTGCTTCTTCTCAGAGAGGATGATGTCTACTTCTGCCTCGGTGAGGCGACCATGCATCACCACAGCCTTGCGGTAGACTTTTTCTGCCTCGTCCTGCGTTAGGCCCAGGGCCGCCTTGAGCAACTTTTCGCGGGTATCAGGAGCCAAAGGCAGGGAGCGCGGGATCTGCTCCAGCTGGCGGTTGAGGGCGCGCTCCAATGTGGCCATGTCCGGCAGGGGGAAGTCCACTACGCAAATGTCTTTCTCCAGCTCGACCGGGATCACCTGCACCGGCGACATGAGCAGGATGGTTTTGTGGGATCCCTTCAGGCTGGCAATAGCATCCCGCAGCCAGCGCTTCACCTCGGTGTTGTCCAAGAAGTCATGTAGGTCTTTGAAGACGCAGATGGCGGGATCCTTTTGCTCCATGACCCACTGGATGGCGGCCTGGGGGGATTGGGTGTTGTGCTGGGTGAGGCTGCGGGGGTTGCCGTATTCGACGATGCCGTGGGTAACTGTCCAAATGAATAGGCGACGCTGAGGCTTAAGGGTGCGGGCAATTGCTGCCAGAGCCGCTTCTGCCCGTTCCTCCTCTGGAGTCAGCAGGTACAGCAGTGGGTATTGAGCTTGAATGAGGATGCTTAGCTCTTGCATGGGAAACACCAACTGCAGAGGGGAAATTTCAGGAGCCGCCAGAACGGTTGAAAAATGGGGTTCGAGTTGCCTAGGTATTGGATTGCACTTGGGAGTACGCCCTTGTTGGATGGATTTTGAGAGGATTTTAGAAGCCTTCTGTGTTGCTGTCTGCTCCTATCAGCTCAAGTTCCTGAAGGGGGCCCGCTTGGGAGCGTTCTAGCAGGGTACCAGAGCATCCTGCCGTTGCTCTTCCGAGCCAGCAGCCGATCCCCAGTATTCTGGCTCCACCTCTTCAAGGATGGCTTCGGCAGCCGATGTCTGGTGCAGGGAAACCACCTCTCCATCGCGGATAACAAATGGGTGACTACACTTGGGACATTGATGGACACGATAGGCGCTACCTTGTACCCCTTCAATGACCTCTGGGTGAAGCAGATAGAAGGTAATGGCCTTCTCTGCCACTGCCGACATCGGCTCCCGCTCCACGGCAGCCCGAATCTTCAGATTCCGGTGCAGCTCAGGTGAGAGATACAGGGTCACCTTCTGCTTGGACTCTGTGCCTTCCACTACCTCTGGCCGATGATTCATGGCTAACCGCTTTCTTTGAATTGCTTGCCAAACTTGGGGCCTATCATAGCCAGTCTGCCGGCTTGACGGCAAGTTTTTAACAATCTGTAACAAACAATTTTCTTGATGGCCCTCTGTGGATACCTGCGGCTGGGGGAGTAGGCTAGGTGGAAGACAAGGAGCGGAATGTCCAATCCCTATGGAACGCTTGATCAACACCCTCAGCAAAAATTTCTCTAGCTGGGGCCGCCGTGCCCTGGTGCAGGCCAGCGATGGTTTGGCCAGCTTGAGAGACACTGCCGTGGATAACGGCAATCTGTTACTCTGCAAGGCTCGCATCGCGTTCGCGGATGCCAGCTTCACCACCCTAAAGGCAATTCGGTCTCGCTTTGGCGCCAGTCGCTGACGGCCTGGGCCCCTGCTAGCCGCCCAGATCTTGCAGCCGATAGAGGCTGGCATAGAGCCCGCTGAGGGCCATGAGCTCGGCATGGGATCCCTGCTCTTTGAGTTCCCCCCGCTGCAGAACCAAGATGCGATCCACATTGCGGATGGTGGAAAGGCGGTGGGCGATGATCAGGGCGGTGCGATCCCGCAGCAGGGTGTCTAGAGCGGATTGCAGGAGGGCTTCGGTGCCCACATCCAGGCTGGCGGTGGCTTCGTCCAAAACCAAGATTTTGGGATCCCGCCACATGGCCCGCACAAAGCTGATGAGCTGTTTTTGGCCGCTGGAGAGGTTGTTGCCTCGCTCCCGCACGGGGGTGGCGTAGCCTTGGGGCAAATCGCGGAGGAAGTCATGCAGGTTGAGTTGGCGGGCGACCTGCTCCACTGCCGCTAGATCTGCCTTCTCTCCTAGGGTGATGTTTTGCTGGATATCCCCGGAAAACAAAAATCCATCCTGCAGGATTACCCCTAGGTGGCGGTGCAGCTCAGCCTGGGGGAGATCCCGAATATCAACGCCGTCAATGCGAATAGATCCCTGGGTTACGTCGTAGAGACGGCAGAGCAAGCGAATGATGGAGCTTTTCCCGGCTCCCGTGGGCCCCACCAGGGCCACTTTTTCTCCGGGGCGGATGGTGAAGGTGAGGTCTTTGAGCACCCACTCCCCGGGGTTGTAGGCAAACCAGACGTGCTCGAACTGCACCTCTCCTCTGGCATTGGGGGGCAAGTGGCGGGGCTGAGCGGGATCCCGGATGGCGACCGGCAGGCTGAGGATGGCGTCGATGCGCTCGACGGCGGTGAACCCCGCCTGTAGGGCCGTAAACTTTTCGGCCAACTGCCGCAGCGGGTTAAAAAACCGTTGTGAAAAGAGAATAAAGGCGTAGAGGCTACCGAAGGTGAGGGGTTCCCTGGGCAGGGGCAGGGATCCCGTCCATCCCCCTCCAAGTGAGCCCCTACCGGCTGACATCACCTGCTGCCCGCCCACCCAGAGCAAAGCCGCCACGGCCAGCCAAGACACCCACTCCAAAACGGCAGAAAGGGCAGAATCATAAAGGATGGTTTGATCCACTTCCCGGATGTAGCGGCGGTTCATGGTTTGAAAAATCTCGCTATTGAGCCGCTCCCGCCGAAACAGTTGCACCACGGTAATGCCCAAGATGTTCTCCTGGATCCAGGAGTTCAGCTTGGAGAGTTCTTCGCGCACGCGAAAGTTGGCATCCCGAAAGCGGCGCTGCAACTCGAGGACAACAGCGCTGATGGGCAGGACGATGAGGATTAGCAGCAAGCCCAGATCCCAGCGTTGGCTGAGCATGACCACCGCGATCACCCCCAGAGTAAACAGGTCGCTGACAATGCCGACGGCACCGGTGGAAAAGACATCCCCCAAGGCTTCCACGTCGCTGGTGATGCGGGTGATCAGCTTACCCACCGGGGTGCGGTCGAAAAACTGAGCCGGCAAGGCCAGAATGTGGGCGAAGAGATCGTCGCGGATGTCGCGGGTCATCAACTGCCCCAGCTTTTGGCTGACATACCCTTCCAGGGCTTGGAAGAGCCAGCGAACCAGTACCGTTAGGATCAACAGCCCCACATAGGGCCAAAGGTCGGAGAGGATCCCGGCCTCACCTCGTTCCAGCGCTCGGGCAATGGGGCCATCCAGAGCCCGCTGTAGGATCAGAGGCTGCACCGCATCTGCCAAGGCCAAAGGGGGCAGAAAGGCCAAGGCCGCCAACACCAGCCTGAGGTGCCGACGGGCATAGGGCCAGAGCAGCCGCAGCAGCCGCCAATCGCTTTCTCGCCGAGGGCGGGGATCCCTACTTAAATCGGTATCGGGGGGAGAGGCGGCAAGGCTCACAGGCTTACACCCGAGAACAACAAAGACAACTCATAGAGAGCACTGATCTACTCTAAGCGCTCTCCCTGAGGGAGAGGGAGTTTGGGATCCGCAAGGGTTTCCTCGCCATTGGGAATGGCTATAGCTGCACCCCTAATGGCTCTGGGACGGACGGAAAACTGGCCGCTTCAGGAGCTTCTGGCCGCTCGGTTCGGGCAGGCTGTAGGCAGCTTGATGAGGAGAAACCGGCAATGTCTTACTCAACCTCTTACTCCGTGTCTTACTCGAAAATCTTTTTCCCAGTTTGGGTGGCGGGGCTGCTGTTGTTGATCGGCGGCGGGATCCTGTTTGGCCTGTTGCGGGCTTTTGGGCTACCTATTGGGGAGCTGGCCGATTGGGCCATTGGGATCGCCAGCTTTTGGTGGCTGGTGGTGATCGTCACCCTTCCCTGGAACCTCTACTTTCAGGCCAAGGCCGTTCAGCAGGAGGCGGTTGTGTCTCAGGAACGAGGGATCCCGGTGGAAGATTCAACCTTGGCTTTCCTACAAAAGCTCAGCCGCTGGTCGTTGCGCGTGGCCATTGCCCTGCATGGGCTGTCGGCTCTGGCTTTCTATGGCTTGGCCGTTGGGCAAGTCACCCCCATTGGCTACCCCAGCGCCGTGGCTGCGGTGTTGTTAACGGCTCTGCGCCCGGCCATCCGGGGCTACGAGTATTTGGCCGACCGCTTGGCCCAGTTGCAAGGGCAAATCCAGATCCCTCGCGAAGATGCCATCGAGTTGGCCGAGCGGATAAAGCAGTTGACACGCCAAGTCGAGCAGTTGCAGGAGCAATGGGATCCCGGCAAGCCCGGTTCTTGGGCCCAACAGGAGGAAGAAACCCGGCGCTACCTGCGGCAGGAGCTGGCCGCGCTCAAAGCCCAACTGGAACAGTTCCGGGCCAGCAACGAGCTGGAGCACAGGCAATTGCGCCAGGAGACCCACCAAGCTGTGGCTCAGCTCAGTGTGGATAGCCAGTTTCTCGGCCATGTGCGGGAGATTCTTCGCTTTATCAAGGAAGCTTAGCGGGATCCGTTGTTCAGTCCTTCCAACTGAGCGGAAAACTGAGAAGGAACAAGCTTGGTGCCCACCCCGGCATCGGTCAGCAGCTCCAGCAATAGGGAATGAGGGGATCCCCCATCCAGAATGTGGGCTGCCCGTACCCCTTGTGCCAAGGCGCGAATGCAACACTGCACCTTCGGGATCATGCCGCCCTTGACGACACCGGCTTGGATCAACTGGCGAGCCGTCTCGATATCCAGCAACGTAATCAGAGAGCTGCGATCCTGAGGATCTTTGAGAATGCCAGGGGTGTCGGTGAGCAAAATCAGCTTTTCTGCCCCCAGAGCAGCCGCCAGTTCTCCCGCCACCGTATCGGCGTTGATGTTGTAGGCTTGGCCTGTCTCATCGGCAGCCACGCTGGAGATCACCGGAATCTGTCCACCTTCCAACAGGGTTTGCAGCAACTGGGGGTTGATGCTGCTCACTTCCCCAACAAAGCCGATCTCTGCCCGGCCCTGGGATCGCGCTTTGATCAAGTTGCCATCCCGCCCGCACAGCCCCACCGCCGATCCTCCGGCCAAGCTGATGAGCTGGACGATCTGCTTATTAACCTTGCCCACCAACACCATCTCCACTACTTCCATGGTGGCGGCATCGGTAACCCGCAAGCCATCCACAAACTTGAAGGGAATGTCCAGTTTTTGTAGCCAACTGTTGATCTCCGGCCCCCCCCCATGCACCAACACCGGGCGGATCCCCACACAGGCCAGAAAGACGATGTCTCGGAGCACCTCGGCCCGTCGCTCTTGGTGCACCATGGCTGCGCCGCCGTATTTGATGACAATAACGCGGCCCTGGTACTGCTGAATGTAGGGTAAAGCCTCGATGAGGATCTGCGCCCGCGTAAGGGGATCACACGCCGACCCGGTCGCCTCAGAAAGGGAAGAGTTGGTTTGCACCGCCGTAAGTCCCTAGAAGTTCAGAAAACCTGACCTAGAGTATCCCATTCTGCTTGCAAAGCAGATCTCAGGCTTTGGGCGTCAACTGGTGGTTTTTTTTCAAGCTCGCTTCCCCAACCCAAGGACAATTTGGTTGAGGAATCGCCGTCAATCTTCAGGTGTGGAACGGGATCGCCAGCAAAGGCAATAGGGACAACCCCAACCAGGCCCAACCCCGAATGGAAGAAGAATGGGGTAGGGGATCGACGGGCCCTGACTCTGCCTGCTGCAGCAGGGCATCGATACGCTCCTGCAGCCGTTGCCCTGAGTCTGAACTCACGGTCATTGCAAAGCCAACCCAAGCTGCCGCCGGTTGCTCCACCACGCCATAGCCCACCACCTGCAGCAGGGCCTCTCCCAACAGCAAGGGATCCACCCGTTGGGCCGCCCAGCGATCCGCCCGCAGCTCCCGTAGGGTGAGCAATTCCTCCCACAGGGCCTCGGTGTTGGGCAGCCAGCCGGTGAGGCGTCGCAGCCAGCCCACCCCAAACATCCAGAGGGTATCGCGGTAGTGGCGATGGGCTTCTTCGTGAGCGATTACAGCCCGCAAGTGCTCATCATCCAACTGCTCCAGCAGGCCGCGGCTGACCACCAACTGGGCATTCCACACCCCCACTTGGGCAGCAAAAGGGATCTCCAAATCCAGCACATAGGCCGGAGAGCCATGCAAATCCACATGGGCTAAAGCTTGCAGATGGGCACGTCGATAGGAGCGCCAGTATTCCCAAATCCAGTGCAAGGCCACGCCGCCGGCCACGGCCAGCAACAGCAGAGCACAGCCGTAGCAGAACCAGCCCCCCACCCCGGCCATTTGTCCCCACGGCCCCATCCAGGCCAAGGCCAAAGCAGTGGTCAGCAACAGCAGCGGGGGCAGCAAGAAGTGGATCCAAGCCCGCTGCCAACGTCGGCCCCATCCCCCACTCCTGTCCAGGCGCACCTGGGCTCGCCACAGGCAACTGAGGCCCAAGCCCAGCAGTAACATGCCCAAGTGGCTCATCGCGGATCCCTCCTGGCTTGACGGGCTGCCCGCAGCCGTTCGGCAATCGCCTGCAACTGGGACACACTGGCCTGATCCAGGCTATCGGCAAAGGCTGCCACCGTATCGGGATCCCCTACAGCCAAAAACTGCTGCAGGTGGGTGAAGGCCCTGAGGCTGGCCGCTTCCTGACGCGAAAGACGAGGCCGCCACAGCATGGGCAGATTCCGCCCTTGGGGATCGGTGCGGCGCTCACAGCTCACCCAGCCCTTCTGGCTTAAGCGCTGCAAAACTGTAGTCACAGAGGCATAGGCCAGCTCCCGATCCGGATCGGCCAAGATGCGCTCGTGGATTTGACGGGTGCTGGCACTGCCCAGATCCCAGAGGATGTCCAAGATTTCCGACTCCAGAGGGCCCAGCGACAGTTGCTTGGGACGATGCTTGGGCAACATGAGCCTTTGCCGGTGTAGGAATTTCTATCTAGCTAGATTAACTGTTGGAGTCTCAAGCCCCGCAGCCATTTTAAGGATCCGCTAAGCTCGAAGATGGTGGTTCTTCGTACTGTTTCTTCCCATGGCTGCTCCCACCTACCACACCATCACCTTCGGCTGCCAAATGAACCGCGCCGATACCGAGCGCATGGCCGGGATCCTGGAGTCCCTGGGGTATGTGGCCACCGAAGATGAGTTGCAGGCGGACTTAGTTCTCTACAACACCTGCACCATCCGCGACAATGCTGAGCAGAAGGTCTATTCCTACCTGGGCATCCAGGCACAGCGCAAGCGCAAGAACCCGGCCATCAAGCTGATCGTGGCCGGCTGTGTGGCCCAGCAAGAGGGGGAGAAATTGTTGCGCCGCGTCCCTGAGCTGGATCTGGTCATGGGCCCCCAGTACGTGAACCGCCTTGGGGATCTGTTGGCGCAGGTGGAAGCCGGAAACCAGGTGGTGGCCACCGATCCGGTTGAGATCCCAGAAGACATCACCAAGCCCCGCCGCGACAGCCAGGTCACTGCTTGGATCAATGTCATCTACGGTTGCAACGAGCGTTGTACCTACTGCATCGTGCCGCGGGTGCGAGGGCAAGAGCAGTCCCGACAGCCCCAGGCCATTCGCGCCGAAATCGAAGACGTGGCCAGAGCGGGCTACCGCGAGGTGACGTTGCTGGGGCAGAACATCGACGCCTACGGACGGGATCTGGATCCCAAAACCAACCTGGCCAGCCTGTTGCGCTTCGTCCATTCGGTGGCAGGCATTGAGCGGATCCGCTTTGCCACCAGCCACCCGCGCTACTTTACCGAGGAGCTGATCGCCACCTGCGCCGAGCTGCCCAAAGTCTGCGAGCACTTCCACATCCCCTTCCAGGCGGGCAGCAACGAAGTGCTCAAGCGGATGCGGCGCGGCTACACCCACGAGCGCTATCGCCAGATCATCCAGCTCATCCGCCAATACATGCCCGAAGCGGCCATCAGCGCCGATGCCATTGTCGGCTTTCCGGGAGAAACAGAAGCCCAGTTCCAAGAAACCCTGCAACTGGTGCAGGATATCGGCTTTGACCAAGTGAACACTGCTGCCTACTCCCCCCGTCCCGGCACCCCTGCCGCCGAGTGGCCCGACCAGGTGCCCGAGGAGGAAAAAAGCGACCGCCTGCAACGGCTGAACCGACTGGTGGCCGAGGTGGCTGCCGCTCGCAGCGCCCGACTCTTAGGCCAGGTGCAAGAGGTGCTGGTGGAAGGCCCCAACCCGAAAAACCCCCGCCAGGCGATGGGGCGTACCCGCGGCAATCGCTTGGTGTTCTTCGAAGGGGATCCAGAGCAACTGAAGGGATCCCTGGTGCCGGTGCGCATTACCGCCACGCGGGCTTTTTCGTTGACCGGCGAGGCAGTTGCCGTTGGCACTATCGGCTGAAGATTATCTCTAAATTGCCAAGCCCACGACGAGGATCGAACTCGTGACCTCCCCCTTACCAAGGGGGTGCTCTACCACTGAGCCACGTGGGCAAAGCCGATGGTGGGCCGAGTTGGATTCGAACCAACGTAGGCGTAAGCCAGCGGATTTACAGTCCGCCCCCTTTAACCCCTCGGGCATCGACCCATTGACACCGGTCTTTCATCATAGCAGAAGGTGTTGCCCAAATCAGACCTGCTCCCATCATCAGCCGCCTTAATCGAGAGGCCAGAGCTGGGAAGCCATCGGATCCTCGTGCAGACAATGAGGTGGCGCCAGAGCTGGCTACAGAGGGAAGCTGCCGGAAAAAGCCGGATCGGGTCGGGGCTGGACATTTTTCAAGACAAGCTGAACGCGGAACTTGATATCGTTGAAAACAGTCCTTCGGCCCCTGACCATGATTTCGACCCTCGGCACTCCCACCCATCCAGAGCAGACCCTTTCC
>NZ_JANSIH010000433.1:0-2148 GCF_047462075.1 Synechococcus sp. R55.2 | reverse complement strand
CGCGGGTACGAATGCGACCAAAAAGCTGTAGCTCCAGCGGATCCAGAGCTACCATCTCAGGAGCTGCGTCGTTTTGAACCGAATCGAAATTGAGGTTATTCAGGCGGGGAAGGGGCGTACTTGGCGGTACATTCGCCACACCAGGATGGGCATCGAAAATTAGCGTGTCACTTTGGCCCTGTCCGGGGTAACCGATAGCCCCTGCCACCAGCTCGCCAAAGGCTGTAATTTCAGAGTTATCGACAGGCATGTAGAAGCAAGACTGCTCGGAGCTGATGGTGAAAGCTCGGAACAAATTGTTGCTGGCGTAACGGAAAAAGAGGCTGCCCCCCGCGTAGATGGCACCGTTCCAGTTGTAGCCAGGAGTGAAGAAATACTCTAGGTCGCCGCGGCTGAAGGCTCCCCATTTGTTAAGCAGATCCCTCCGCCGATCTTGCTGAAATTGCAAAGCCGAAATGGCACGGGTGGTGGAGTCGGCACCCGCAATAGGCAAGGTGACGGCATAGACTTGAAAGGGCTTGTACAACGCAGAGCCAACCTGGAACCAATCCCCCACGTTGGGGTTGACCGTCTGTTCAGCCGGAGAATCGGTACACCCCGCCAAGGCCGAACCCTGCAGTGGCCCACTGCGGATCAGCAGCCGCCGCGCCCGCTCGGTATCCGTCAGGTTAGCCTCAAAGTCGCTGCCGGCAGCCCGACGGGTGTTCAGAATAGTATAAACCGTTACGGAGTCATTGATGCCATTGTTGTCGGTATCCGCCAAGAACCACCAAGCGGGCGCCTGAACCCGGACGTTCAAGTTTTGTCCCGGATTTTGCGGATCCTCCACCTGAATGTTGGTGGCGATCACGAACTGAGTTTCGTCGGGGAGGATGTAGGGCTCATCGGGATCCCGAGGAAGCAGACCCCCTGCCCCATCGTTGATGAGGGCTGCGGCAAATTGCGCATCCGTCGGGGCGCTGTTGGGCAGGCGGCGATCCCGAATCAGGTACTCGATCTTAGCTCTAGCCCGGTCAATGGCCGTATTCAGTTGTCGGCTAATGGTTTGCCCCGCTCGTTCCACCTGGGTTTGGATGCTGCGCTGAGTGGAGCGGGTCAGCAGCCCCACCGTCACCAAGCTCAAGACCAGCACGATCAAAATGGCAACCGGCAGGACAAAGCCCCGCTCTCGAATCTTGCGCTGATCTACCCGTGCTTTCAAAGAGGCGAGCAAGCGCAGGGTGAGCTTGAGCAGCAGCGTGGAAGGAGCAGACATAGCCGTATCTCAATGACGGGGGTAAAGGGAGTGGCACCCAAGCCAAAGGAACTCTTGTCAAGATGCCAAGCTAGCAACAGTATGCCGGTGATCATGGCCACCGCAAATCCCCACCTCTGGGGGGAATCCCCAAGCCCTTTCTCCAATTCACAAGATCCCCAGTTGCTGCGCCTTGAGCAGGGCGGTGACACGGTCGCTAGCATCCAGCTTGCGGTAGGCGGTGCTGGCATATTCTTTGACGGTTTCGATGCTGAGGCCCAAGCGGCGGGCGATCTGTTTGTTGGCCAGGCCCTCGCTCATCAGTTGCAGCACACACAGCTCGCGGGGGGTGAGCTTGGGCAGCTCCTGTCGGGCGGGCAGCCAGTCTTGCTCGGGAGCGGCCAAAATTTGCCGGATGACGCGGGCCAATTCCGCCGGGTCGG
Organism: Synechococcus sp. R55.2; assembly: GCF_047462075.1. NCBI lineage: Bacteria > Bacillati > Cyanobacteriota > Cyanophyceae > Synechococcales > Synechococcaceae > Synechococcus > Synechococcus sp. R55.2. The sequence goes on along the minus strand of NZ_JANSIH010000433.1, from coordinate 471 downwards.
TCTCTTTGGAAAGGTAGCCTTTGGCCCCGGCGCGGCGGGCTGCCTCAATCAGACCCGGCTCCTGAAAGGTGGTCATCATCACCACCACCACCGGCAGGCCCAGCTCGGTGATTTGCTGGCAGGCGGCGATCCCATCCCCATCCGGCATGCGCACATCCAAAATGGCTACGTCGATGGGGCAACTGCGACAATGGTGGACGGCCTGGGATCCCGTCTCGGCTTCGGCCACCACCTCAAATCCTTGGGCTTGCAGGGCAAACTTCAGCCCCAACCGAAAGAGGGGATGATCGTCGGCAATGAGAACGCGGACAGGGGGAGTCATGGCAGGGGATCCCAGCCGAGGGGGTGCTGGTTTTAATCTGCCCAAGGGGGGATCCCAAATAAAGCGCCCTCACCCCCAGCCCCTCTCCCAGGGGAAAAGGGGGGTTGTTTCTTAACCAAGAACAAGCCGCCGGCCGGGGGGCGGTAGAT
>NZ_JANSIH010000432.1:0-15946 GCF_047462075.1 Synechococcus sp. R55.2 | reverse complement strand
CCAAGGTTGGCCCACCACCTCCTCTGCCCGCCGACCTAAGAAGCGCAAATAGGCAGGATTGACATAGGTGATGCAGGTATCGGGCCGAAAGCGACAAATGAGCTCCGTCTGCTGTTCCACCACGGCGCGGTATTCTTGCTGCTGCTGCCACAGACGATCCAGCAGGGCCTGCTGAGCTGCTGCCGCCTGCTGCCAGGCTTTGGTTAGCGTCTGCACCTCCTGGATGGGGCCGGGATCCAAAGGAGGCCAGGGCTGGAAACCGCTGTGTATAAATTGCTCGGCTACTTGGGTGAGGCGGCGCAGGGGACGGGAGAGAGCTTCGCCGAGGAGGATCCCTGTCCCCAGCATGCTCAGCAATAGCCCACCCCCCAGCAGCGCAGCCTGTTGGGCGCCCCGATGGACTTCGGCCAGAAGGGTTGCCTCTGGGATCCCGTACACGAAATAAAAACCTAGCCTCCCTTCACTCTGAACGGACTCCACCTCCGCCCAGTAGGGGATCCCGCCAACCACGAGGCGCAGCGAATTCTGAGAAGAGGCCGTCTCCCAGGAGCCCACCTGCTCTTGCACAGCCACCAGCAGCGGATGGGGAGCAGGCCCCGCCGTACTGGCCACCACCTGTCCTTCCTCGTCCAGCAGAAAGCTCACCCCCACAGCAGAGCTGCCTTGTACTCGTTCCAGAAAAGCCTGAAGCTGCTGAATGGACAGGGAAGCCACCTAGCTGCCATAAACCCGTCCCTCCGAGTCGGTCAGAGACAGGGACGTCACGATCAGCCGCTCTGGATCCTGGGCAGGAAGCTCCGCAAAAAATCGGGTTACCACCCAAGTGTCGCGGATCCCTTCCGACTGCAGGAGCTGGGGAAACCAGAACAACTGCCTCAGATCCACAAAGCCCAACCGGCGAGTGAACCCTGTGGGATCCCCTGTTTCCGGATCCCGTTGGCGGCCCTGGGCGGATCCCGGCAAGAGGCCGGGTGTGTGGTAAGTCCAGATCGACCCATCGGCGTGACGGCGGGCGATCACAAACCCCCCTTGAGCCGAGACAAAGCCGACATAGCTGAGCTCAGGAAATGGCTGCAACTGGCGGGCAAAGTGAGCTTCCAGCACCTCTAGATCGGCTGGGCTGGGGGTTGTCAAATCGGGCAGCAGCCCCCCCCTCACTGCCCCTTGATTGAGGGCATTGATCTGAAGGGGAATTTGCAAATATCTGGCAAGATGCTCTTCGGTGCGGTCGGTAACTTCCCGCCTCAGTTGCTCCGTCAAGCGCAGCGCCAGGTGTCGCCCGCCCTGCCAGGAGAGATAGGCCACTCCCCCCACTCCCCCTGCTACTGAGAGCACTAGGGGCAGCAGCAACGCCACCCGCAAAGGAATGGAGCGGAAAGGCCACCGGGATCGCACTTCAGAAGAACTAGAGGAAGACGGCATGGGATCCCTCACAGAACCTCAGGCTTGGGGAGGTTCCAAAGCCCGCTGCAGAGTGCCAAGGCCGATCTCGGCCGCAATAGCCAGAAGGGCCACTGGAACCGCCCCCACCAGCAAGATGGCGTTGTCATAGAGAGCAAACCCTAGGGTAATGAAAGTACCCAGCCCTCCTGCGCCGATAAACGCTGCCAGAGTAGCACTGGCAATCACCTCAATGGTAGCCGTTTTAACACCGGCCAGGATCACCGGCAAAGCCAAGGGGATCTCCACATGTCGCAACACCTGGGCAGGGGTCATGCCCATGCTCAAGGCGGCTTCACGCAGGGCCGGCTCAAGGCTGCGGAAGGCCACATCCGTGCTGATCAGAATGGGGGGCAAAGCCAGGAGGGTTAGCGCGACGACTGCCGAACGGAAGCTAAGGCCAAAATAGGGGATGGCCAAAAACAAAATGGCCAAACTGGGGATCACCCGCAGGCTGCTAAACGCATTGATCACCACCAGGGAAAGCATCTGGGAGCGGGAGCTGAAAAAGCCCAGCGGCAAACCCAACAGCAGCCCCATTCCCAAAGGCACCGCCACCAGTTGCAGGTGTTGGACGAAAGCTTGAAACAGCATGTCGCTGTGGTTCTGGGCGTAGCTGAGGGAGCGGGCCAAAAGGCTCATCTAGAGGTGTGTGGATGACAGAGGGATCAAAGACCAGCCCCAGTGTAGCGCCGGCAGGCGATCTTGACAGTGCGGAATAGTGCAGAGCGGGGATTTAGCACCAATCAGGGAGATGGGGTCACTCCAATTTCGGTCTCCGACCTGCTAACGCGGTGCAATCAACCTCAACTTTCTCCCAAGGATTAGAACCCACAGCGCCGCCTGCCGACAAAAATAACCATCTGTTTCACTGCCCATCTGAGTTGCCATCTCTATCCTGCTGATCTTTCTCAATCTTGTCTGGATCCCTGTTTGGGGGGTGGTTGGCTTCTCGCTCTTGTAAGCGGCGGATTTGCGAGCGCACCTGCAAAGCAATCTGTAAAGCAGTCTCTAGGATACGACCCTGTTCGCTGGCCTGCTCGCTCACCTGCAGAGCTGTCAAAGCTGCCAAGTTATCGCCGAAGAACTCGCTCTGCTGCTCGATCAGGTCTTCGTTTTGCCGCAAGATCCGTTCGGTTTTCAAGGCACGGATGAGATCGGCCCGGGTCAGTTTCAGGGCTTCGATCACCTCAGCCCTCTGGGCCAGCTTCACCTCGGGGTTGCCCGCTTCCACCAACTGGTCGTTGACGTGGATGGCCTGGATGATTCGGTTGTAGCGATCCACTTCCCCCAGCAAGTTCAACAGCAGCGGCATGCGACGGCTGCGGAAAATCCAATAGGCTTGGCCCAGGGCGGCAATAGCCGCCAGGATCCCCCATTCCACCAGCCAAGTGCCCCAAGTGGCCTGTAGGCCAGGGATCCAAATCCGCCCCACCAGGGTAAGTAGGGATCCCCCTGTCCAGAAGGTCAAGAAACGCAAGAACAAGTCCAGCGTCAGCAACAAGCGTAGGAGATCCCAGAAAGCGGAGAACTGGCGCAGGCGATCCTTAAAGCGACGAACGGGCTGAGGCCGATACAACCAAGCCACCGGCACTTGAGAGAGGCTTTCAACTTGAGCTGGGGAGATGATCAGCTCTTGTAAGTCCCGCTGCATCGCCATTTACTCTGCTGAGGCTGGGAAGTTTTCCCATTGTACTTGCGACCTTGAGCAGCTTGGGCTTGCTCAGGGATCCCTTCCCAGAAGGGAAGCTGCCTGGCCAAGTCTCGATAGAATGGGGTTCGCTGGGCTGTTTGCGTCTTCACGCCCTCGTGCTCACGTTGTAGGGCAACAGTGAGACACAAGACAGCTCGTCAAACGCAAAGGAGAAGAGCAGGGTGACCAGCCAATTGCGCCAACTGAAGGCCCATCTCGCTGAACCGGAAAACTTTGCCCCCTACGGACAGGTCATTTGCCCCACTCCCGATCACAAACCCTTCGACAGTCAAGATGCTCAGTTGTTCTTGAATCAAGGGCAGCCCCGCTTTTACATCATGCGCTTGCCTCGCCGCGGCCTCAAGTTTACTCAGATCACCCACCACATCCGCTGCACCCAGTGCCTGGGATCCCTCAATGGCAAGGAGTGGTTTATTGGTGTTGCACCGCCTGCCGATGAGCTGCACGTGGATCAGATTCAAGCCTTTCGGGTGCCTGGGGATCGCTTTATCAAACTGGAGATGGGTACCTGGCATGCCGGCCCCTATTTTGACCACGAAGAGTTCATCGATTTCTACAACTTGGAGCTGGCCGACACCAACATCACCGATCACGAAACCATAAACTTACTCCAAACCTACAACCTGGAGTTCCAGATCACCCCCTGACAAGCTTTTGGGGATCCCTTATCAATCGGGCAAAAAGCAGCATTGATCACAGCAATCTTTCGCTTGAGCGCAAGAAGAGTTGTGGGGATCCGTACTCCACTATGGGTGGAGAGAAAAAGTGGGCTTGGATCCCAGTCCTGGTGGATGTAGCCGACTTGGGTGAGCGTTCCTTGACTTGGGCTTAAGTTATACCCTTGTCGGCATGAGTTTTGACGCTGTGGCCCACTCGGCCAGGTGATAGAACAGGGTCAAACCCAACAGCATTTGGGAGGTTTGTTGTCATGGCTACGTTGCAACCCAAAGTGACCCACCAGCTTTTGGCGGCCTTAGCCCTGTTTGCCTGTCTGGGCTTGTTGCCTGCTTGTGGCGAGAGCAGCAGCAGCACCGTCAGCCCCCCCAGCATCACCCCCACCCCCACCGGCTCATAATTCGGCTGGTTTTTGCATGCCCTTGCAGCGGTTGCCCAAGTTGGTTCAGCTTTGGGCTTTGAGGATCGCGGGGATCTTTTGTCTTTGTCTGCTGGCGGCCTGTGGAGGATCCCCTACCTCGATGGAGCCACCGCGGGCAGGGGAAGTGCCGATTGCCAGCTTCCTGTGCCGGTTGGATCGCCAGACCCGCAGCTTCACGGGGCCTATTTACGCCGAACAGCCCCAGGTTGCTACCTGCAACCCCGGTCGCCTTACGCCTGCAGCAGCCCAAAAGATGATGGATCGGCTGAATTTTCTACGGCTGTTGCACCAGTTACCGCCGGTGAAGCTCAATCCTCAGTTCCTAGAAGCCGCCCAGCAAGCGGCCTTGATGCAGGTAGCCAATGGTACTCTCAGCCACCAGCCGCCCCCTTCTTGGCGCTGCTTTACCCCTGCTGGGGAGGCGGGATCCCGCTTCAGCAACCTGGCGGTTGGGCCCATCCTAGAGCTGAACGGCCCCGATCCAGGCCGGGTGTTGGCGCGGCAGGTGGACATCTATTTTGCCGAGCCAGGTCGAGAAAACTTTGTGGATGTGGGGCATCGCCGCTGGAACCTGTATCCTCAGTACGCCCAGGGGGCCTACGGCATTGTCTTTGACCCACGGGCTGGACGGGTGACCCAGGCCAACGCCAACTGGATCTTCGGTTTTGACGAGTCGGTGCCAGATCCAGAGTTCATCGCCTTCCCGGAGAAAGACGGCTACCTCTACCGCCTAGAAGGGTTTTCCGGCCAGCCCCTGTCTGCCTACCGCTGGTCTTTCTCGGTGCCCAGCCGTGGCGGCAAGGCTGATCTCAGCCAAGCCCAAGTCCGCATCACCGATGCCCTCAGCGGCGAGCCGGTGCCTGTTGGAGATCTCCGCGTGGGGGATCCCGCCTTTGGCCTGGAAACTTTGACCTACTCCGTGGGTTCGATCCAGCCCAATCGCAACTACACCTTTGAAATTAGCGGCATTCGCCTCAACGGTGGCCCCCCCCGCAGCTACCGCTACACCACCGCTCTCTACGACTGCGATCCCCAAACTTCCCAACGGCCCGCACCCCTCACCGAAGGGCTGGGGATCCCGCCCCGTCTGCTCTGGCAGATGGAGCCTTTCAACTCTTTCAACCCTCTCAACTAGCTTTTCCTCACCCCCAGCCCCTTTCCCAAAGGGGAAAGAGGGGTCTGCTGCTCCTGGAAGCCTGACTTTATGCATAAAGCGCAATTCGAGAATGACAAAACTGCATAACCTGTTACAAAGTGTAACTGCCAATACCAAAGTTAACGGTTCGTCATCGCTAGGGTAGCTAGTGTTCACCCCACGGCAGCGATCATGGCGAACCAATTTGAACGCCTCAAAAGCGAAAAGGATGGGCTGGCGGTCAAGGCCGAGCTGGAGGCGTTTGCCCGGATGGGTTGGGAGAACATTCCTGAAGACGACCGGGATCACCGCCTCAAGTGGCTGGGGATCTTCTTTCGCAAGCGCACCCCAGGTCAGTTCATGCTGCGGCTGCGCCTGCCCAATGGGATCCTAACCAGCGGCCAAATGCGGATGTTGGGCGCAATCATCCACCCCTATGGAGAACAGGGCGTAGCCGACATCACCACCCGGCAGAACCTGCAACTGCGGGGCATCCCCATCGAGGAAATGCCCCAGATCCTGGGCTACCTGAAAGAGGTAGGCCTGACCAGCATCCAGTCGGGCATGGACAACGTGCGCAACATCACGGGATCCCCTCTGGCCGGTATTGACCCGGATGAGCTGATCGACGTGCGCGGTCTCACCCGCAAGGTGCAGGACATGATCACCAACAACGGCGAGGGCAACCCTTCCTTCAGCAACCTGCCGCGCAAGTTCAACATCGCCATCTGCGGTTGTCGCGACAACTCCGTGCATGCGGAGATCAACGACCTGGCCTTTGTGCCCGCCTTCAAAAATGGCCGCCTGGGCTTCAACGTCCTGGTGGGCGGCTTTTTCTCTGCTCGCCGCTGCGCCGAGGCAATTGGCCTAGATGTCTGGGTGGATCCCCGCGATGTAGTTCCCCTGTGCGAGGCGGTGCTGCTGGTCTACCGGGATCACGGCCTGCGGGCCAACCGGCAAAAGGCGCGGTTGATGTGGCTCATTGACGAGTGGGGCCTAGAGAAGTTCCGGGCGGCTGTGGAGCGCCAGATAGGCCACCCTCTGCTCAGGGCAGCGGAAAAAGATGAGGTGGTCTGGCACAAGCGGGATCTGCTGGGGGTGCATGCCCAGAAGCAGCCGGGCCTCAACTTTGTCGGCCTGCATGTGCCGGTGGGGCGGCTCAACGCCCTGGAGATGATGGAGCTGGCCCGCTTGGCGGAGGTGTACGGCTCCGGGGAGCTGCGGCTGACAGTGGAGCAGAACGTGCTCATCCCCAATGTGCCCGACTCCCGAGTGGCCCCGCTCCTCAAAGAGCCGCTCTTGAAGAAGTTCTCCCCCAACCCAGGGCCCTTGCAGCGGGGGTTGGTGTCCTGTACGGGCAACCAGTTCTGCAACTTTGCCCTTATCGAGACCAAAAACCGGGCTGTGGCCTTGATGGAGGAGCTGGAGGCGGAGCTGGAGATCCCCCAAACGGTGCGCATCCACTGGACGGGCTGCCCCAACTCCTGCGGCCAACCCCAAGTAGCCGATATCGGCCTTATGGGCACCACTGCTCGCAAGGACGGCAGGGTGGTGGAGGCCGTGGACATCTACATGGGGGGAGAGGTGGGCAAAGACGCCAAGCTGGGCGAATGCGTGCGCAAAGGGATCCCTTGCGAAGACCTCAAGCCGGTCTTGGTGGAGCTGCTCATTGAACACTTTGGGGCCAAGCCACGTCAGCATCCGTCCGCTGCCCAGGCTTCTGTTTTGGTAACCCGCTAGCGGTTCTGTTGCCGTCCTGAAAGTTTTTCTTTCTTCGTCGTTGTAAATCTTGGAGGTTTCGATGTCTAAGCTGTTCAGCACTTCCTCTCCCGTCTCCCGTCGGCAATTTTTGGCCGGGGTGGCTGCTCTCACGGCTGGGGCGGCCACGGCTGGGATCCCGCGCGCCCAATCGCAATCCTTGGGCAAAGGCTACTGGGTGGCGCAGGCCGATACTCCCGAAACCACCAGCGCCAAGCTGGGGTTCATCGCTCTAACCGACGCGGCCCCCCTGATCATCGCCAAAGAAAAAGGGTTCTTTGACAAGTACGGCATGAAAGACGTGGAGGTGGTCAAGCAGGCCTCTTGGGGCACCACCCGCGACAACTTGGTGCTGGGATCCGCCGCCGGCGGCATCGATGGGGCACACATCCTCACCCCCATGCCCTACCTCATCACCACCGGCAAAGTTACCGATGGCAAGCCGGTGCCTATGTACATTTTGGCCCGTCTCAATCTGGACGGTCAGGGCATTAGCATTTCCAACCAATATCGGGATTTGCAAATCGGCCTGGATAGTTCCCCCCTCAAGGCCAAGTTTGCCGAGCTTCGAGCTGCCGGCAAAGATCCCAAATGTGCGATGACCTTCCCTGGTGGCACCCACGACCTATGGATGCGCTACTGGCTGGCCGCAGGCGGGATCGATCCCACTAGCGACGTCTCCGTCATTGTGGTGCCGCCGCCGCAGATGGTGGCCAATATGAAATCCAGAACCATGGAAGCCCTCTGTGTGGGCGAGCCTTGGAATGCCCAGCTGGTGAACCAAAAAGAGGGGTATAGTGCCCTCACCACCGGCGAGCTGTGGAACGGCCACCCGGAAAAGGCCTTTGCCCTGCGGGCCGACTGGGTGGATGCGCACCCGAAAGCCACCCTTGCCCTGTTGAAAGCGGTGCTAGAAGCCCAGATCTGGTGCGACCAGATGGAAAACAAAGAGGAGATGTGTCGCATCATCGGCGACCGCCGCTGGCTGGGGGTGCCTGTGCCCGATATCTTGGGCCGTTCTCGGGGCACTTTTGACTACGGCACCGGCAAGGTCGTTGAAAACAGCCCCCACCTGATGAAGTTCTGGCAGGACTACGCTTCCTACCCCTTCAAGAGCCACGATCTCTGGTTTTTGACCGAAAACATTCGCTGGGGTTACCTACCTGCCGACACCGATACCAAAGCCTTGGTGGAGCGGGTGAATCGGGAAGAACTCTGGCGAGAAGCTGCCAAAGCCATTGGTCAGGGGGCAGCCATTCCCCCCAGCACCTCTCGAGGAGTGGAAACCTTCTTCGACGGGGTGCAGTTCGATCCCGAAAATCCTGCCGCCTACCTGGAGAAATTGGCGATTAAGAAGCTGGCCTAATTTCCCAACTTTCCCCAGCAAGTTAGCTGCAAACCCTCTGTCCAGGAGAGAAGGGATCCCCGAATCCCCACAAAGAGTGTTCAACTGAAACCCCTTCTCTCTTGGGATCCTCTTAAGTTGACTTCAACCTTACTCCCAGCAAGCCATGAGGATTTTCCACTCTGCCCTACAGTTGGGCTACCACCTCTTTCGGATCCTGCTTCCCCTACTGGTTGGCCTAGGCCACTGGCTGCTGAAAACCGGCCAAGGTTCTGTTCTTCAGTCCAGTACCGGAATCGGTTCCCCCGCCAGTTCTGCACCTTCTTCTGCTTGGCGGCAAAGAGTCCAAATCCACAAAGCGCTGCGTCGCATTCTGTTGCCCGCTACGGCCATTTTGCTCGTCCTGATTCTCTGGCAAATCATTTACAGCCGCCCCGGAGCCAACTTGCCCACCCCTCTCCAGGTTTGGCAGGACACCTGGGATCCCCTCATTAAAGATCCCTTTTTTGACTATGGCGGCAATGCCAAAGGGCTGTTCTGGCAAATTTGGGCCAGCTTGCGGCGGGTGTTCATTGGGTTTGCCCTGGCCGGCTTGGTGGGGGTTGTGGGCGGCATGATCATCGGGGTCAATCGCTGGCTGTACGAGGCTTTGGATCCCATTTTTCAGGTGCTGCGCACGGTGCCGCCTTTGGCCTGGCTGCCGATTTCTTTGGCTGCCTTTCGAGATGCCAACCCTTCCGCCATTTTTGTAATCTTCATTACGGCCCTCTGGCCCATTTTGATCAACACCGTTGTCGGCGTACAGCAGATCCCTCAGGACTACCGCAACGTGGCCAGAATTGTGCGCATGTCCGGCTGGAAGTACTTTTTCAAAATCGTTTTCCCGGCAACTGTGCCCTATATTTTTACCGGCTTGCGCATTGGGGTGGGCTTGTCTTGGCTGGCCATTGTGGCAGCGGAAATGTTGATTGGCGGTGTGGGCATTGGATTTTTCATCTGGGATGCCTGGAATAGCTCCCGCATCAGCGAAATCATTCTGGCTTTGATCTATGTCGGGATGGTGGGTCTTCTGCTGGATCGCATCACGGCTTGGATTGGCTCGCTGGTGGTGGCTGAGGATCGCTAAATGAGCTTGGCCGAGTTTTAGATTGGTTGCTGACAATTTCTCCATGCTCTCAGAAATCATCTCAGGGGAATCATGAAGACTCAGCCTTACATTGAAGTGGATCATGTCGACAAGGAATATCTCCTCGACAACGGAGAGGTCTATCCTGTCCTGAAAGACATCCACCTGGAGATCCAAAAAGGGGAATTTGTCTCGCTAATTGGCCACTCCGGCTGTGGCAAATCGACCCTGCTCAACATCATTGCTGGCCTGGAAAAGCCTTCCCGCGGAGGCATTCTCCTGGAGGGCCGACAAGTTACAGATCCCGGCCCAGATCGCATGGTGGTGTTTCAGAACTATTCCCTGCTGCCCTGGCTGACGGTGCGGGAGAACGTTGCCCTGGCCGTGGACGAGGTGCTGGGATCCCTTCCCAAAGCAGAGCGAAGCCGGATTGTGGAAGAGCACATCCGCCAGGTGGGGTTGCAGGGGGCAGCCGACAAGCGACCGGCCCATCTGTCAGGAGGGATGAAACAGCGGGTAGCCATTGCTCGGGCTTTGGCCATCCGTCCGCGGGTGCTGCTGTTGGATGAGCCCTTTGGCGCTCTGGATGCCTTGACGCGCGGCAACCTGCAGGAGCAACTGATGGAGATTGCCCAGGCGGAGCAGCTCACCTGTGTCATGGTTACCCACGATGTGGATGAGGCGCTGCTGCTTTCGGATCGGGTGGTGATGATGACCCAGGGCCCCGCTGCCCGCATTGGCCAGATTTTGCGGATCCCTTTTCCTCGGCCCCGCCATCGTTTGGAAGTGGTGCGTCACCCCGACTACTACAGCCTGCGGGGAGAGATGATCTACTTTCTCAACCAGCAAAAGCGGGCTCGCCAAAAAACGCCTGTTCGCGTGGCCATTGCCAAACACGGCCTGGAGAAGGTCAATTTGGAGGTTGGCTTTGTGCCCCTCAACGACTGCGCCCCGCTGGTGGTGGCGCAGGAAAAAGGCCTGTTTCAAAAGCATGGCCTGGAGCAGGTCACCCTGGTGCGGGAGCCAGGCTGGAAGACCATCTGGGAAGGGATCCGCTCCGGTCGGCTGGACGCGGCTATGGTGGTGGCCGGGATCCCGTTGGCCTCCACGTTAGGGGTGGGGGGAGTTCCGGTGTCTTTGGTAACCGCCTTAACCCTCTCCCGTGGCGGCAACGCCATTACCTTCGGGCGCAGACTTTGCCTGCAGGGTGTTCTCAGTCCCTGGGATCTGCGCCAACACCTCCGGCAAACTCCTGACGTGGTTCATACCCTAGGGGTGGTGCACCCGGCCTCAATGCAAAACTTCTTGCTGCGCCATTGGCTGGCTAGCGCGGGGGTGGATCCGGATCGGGATGTCACGTTAACCGTGATCCCGCCGCCGCAGATGGTGGCCCACCTCAAGGCCGGCAACATCGATGGCTACTGCGTGGGCGAGCCCTGGAACTCCCGCGCCGTGCGGGAACAGGTGGGGGTTATCGTCGCCACCACCCCTGAAATCTTACCCAGCCACATCGAAAAGGTGCTGACGGTGCGCCAGGATTGGGCGCAAAACTACCCCCGTACCCATGTAGCTCTGGTCAAGGCACTACTGGAGGCTTGTCACTACTGCGATCAGCCGCAGCACCGTTCTGAGATCTTGGAGTGGCTGGCTCAGCCCCAGTATGTGGGCGTGGCCCTGGAGGATCTGCAGCCGGGGTGGAGGGGCATCCTGCAGCGGGGAATTGCCGATGAATCCCAAGCCCTCACCGGTTTTCACCAGTTTGCCAACGGGCGCAACACCTGTCCGGAAAGATTGGAACACCTCTGGATCCTGACGCAGATGGCTCGCTGGGGCCTCTGCGCTTTTCCCCGCAATTGGGTTTCGGTTCTCGACCAAGTTCTGGACAGCGAAACCTACGCCCTAGCCGCCAGAGAACTGGGCCTTCCGGATCGGGCCCACGACCGCGGAGCTTTACTCTTTGGCGATGGATCCCGCTTTGACGGAGAGGATCCCGTTGCTTACCTGGAGTCGGTGGCCATCCGGCAGGATCTGAAGCTGCAGGAGTACCGGCTCAGCGAAGTTTAGCTTTTGTTACCTTAAACTCTCGATTGGAAAACACCATGATGACCAGCTCCCGCACGTTCTCCTCACCGCTATCTTCTGCATCTCCGGTTGCAGGACTGCCCCTTCTTTGTCTTCAGAATGTGGGCAAGACCTACTTCACCTCAGCAGGGCCCTTCGTTGCGCTGGAAAATATCAATCTGGAAGTGGCCGCCGGTGAGTTTGTTTGCATTATCGGCCACTCGGGTTGTGGCAAATCCACCTTGATCAACATGGTGGCGGGTTTTTCGACTCCCACTTCGGGATCCATTACCCTCAAGGGCCAGCCCATCACCTCCCCAGGGCCGGATCGGATGATGGTGTTTCAACATTATTCCCTTTTGCCCTGGCTGACGGCTTTTGAAAATGTTTATCTGGTGGTGGATCAGGTTTACCCAAACAAATCCCGGCGGGAGAAAAGGGAAATCGTTGAAGAACACCTAGAATTGGTAGGTTTAGCAGAGGCAGCCCACAAGCGGCCCAAGCAGCTTTCTGGAGGCATGAAGCAAAGGGTTGCCATTGCCCGTGCTCTTGCCGTTCGTCCGCAAGTTTTGCTGTTGGATGAGCCTTTTGGGGCCTTGGATGCCATTACCAAGGAAGATCTACAAGATGAGCTGCTGGCCATTTGGCGGGATCACCGCTGCACAGTTTTGATGATTACCCACGACATCGACGAGGCTCTCTACTTGTCAGACCGTGTGGTGATGATGACCAACGGCCCCGCTGCCCATATTGGTGAGATCTTGACCATTCCCTTTGAGCGACCGCGCATCCGCTCCCGCATTATGGAAATGCCTGAGTTCTACGAATTGCGTAACCGCGCCCTTGACTTCCTCTATCGTCGCTTTGCCCATAGGGAGGATTAAGCTAGGAATCAAAACGCTTGGGGAGGGAAGTTGATGGCCGCTGCTCCGGTTCAGGTAGCTCCAACCGATCTCCCAATGGAGAAGCGGGTCTCTAGCTTGCCCAAAACCCTTGCCGACTATCTGGCCAATCCAGTTGCCCAAACCAAATGGGTAGATGGCTACATTGTGGAGAAAGTGGGGCAAACCTTAGGGCATGCAAAGATCCAAACCCGACTTCTCTTCCGTTGGCTCGGTTATGTTGAATGTCAGCCATTGGGGGGTATGGTTTTGGTGAAGGCTCCCGGCCAAACCAAAGGCAGAGTCAGAAGACCTGATGCTGCCTACTCATCTCCAGATTTAATCCAGCAATTTGGAGAGGATATTGCCACGCTGCTGCAGAGCTATCCTCTGGTTGAGGAGATCTTCTCTCCAACCGACTGTGGAGAAGATATTTTCCTAAAAGCCCAAGAGTATCTCAGCTCCGATGTACTGGAAGTCTGGCTGATTTTTCCCAGAAGCAAATACGTTTTTATCCAAACTCAAGATGGCCATCTTTGGCTAGCTGAACAGGACACTGACAAGAGCTAGGTTGTATTACCTGGCTTGGAGATCCAAGTTGCCGCTCTTCTCAGCTAAGGGATCCAAAATGCGAGAGAATTGGGCGTTTAATAGGGATCCCAACTCATGGTGACCGCGATGGAGTCGGAAAAAGCTGTCATCAAAACCCTATGTCCCTACTGCGGTGTGGGATGTGGATTGGAGGCGGTTTCGACAGCCTCAGGTGACTGGAAAATGAGAGGCGACCGGGATCATCCTTCCAGCTTGGGGATGGTCTGTGTAAAGGGGGCCACGATCCTGGAGGCAGTTGGTCGAGATCGGCTGCTCTCTCCCCTGTTTCGGGAGAGCTTGGATCAGCCCTTTCGTCGCATTTCTTGGGATCAGGCTTTTGAGGAGATGGTTTCTCGGCTGCGCCGCCTCAAAGACAACCCCCACTCCATAGCCATGTATGGATCGGGGCAGTTGCTCACTGAAGACTATTACGTTGCTCAAAAGCTCATTAAGGGCTGCCTGGGCACCAATAATTTTGACACCAACTCGCGCCTGTGCATGTCCTCAGCCGTCTCGGCCTACACCCAATCCCTGGGATCCGATGGCCCCCCCTGCTGCTACGAGGATCTCGATCTCTGCAATCTGGCTTTTCTGGTGGGCACCAACACCGCCGAGTGCCACCCCATTCTTTTTAATCGCTTGAAGAAGCGGCACAAGCCCGGATCCCCCCTCAAAATGGTGGTCGTGGATCCCCGGCGCACTCAGACAGCAGAAGCTGCCGATCTCCACTTAAAAATTCGCCCCGGTACGGATATCGATCTTTTCAATGGGATTGCCCATTTGCTGTTGAAGTGGGGATCAATGGCTACCGATTTTATCGAGGGCTGCACCCAAGGTTTTGCCGAATATGCAGCTTTGCTGGCCGATTATGAGCCGCAGATTGTAGCCCAGCGCTGTGGAATTGCAACTGAGGACTTGATTGAAGCGGCCAAGCTCTGGCAGGGATCCCAAAGGGTTCTCTCCCTTTGGTCGATGGGCCTAAACCAGTCCAGCGAGGGCACCGCCAAGATCACCAGCCTAATCAATCTCCATCTCCTAACTGGGCAAATTGGCCGACCGGGGACCGGCCCCTTTTCCTTGACCGGCCAGCCCAATGCCATGGGCGGTCGAGAGGCGGGGGGGTTATCTCATCTGCTGCCGGGATATCGGCTGGTGAGCCATCCCCAGCATCGGGCAGAGGTGGAGCAGGCTTGGGGTTTGCCCAGCGGTTCCCTCTCTCCCTGCCCAGGGCTGAGGGCTACCGAGATGATTGCCGCTCTGGAGACGGGATCCCTGCAGTTCTTTTGGATTGTGGCCACCAATCCTTTGGTGAGCTTTCCGGATCTGGAACGGGTCAAAAAAGCCCTGAAAAAGTCTCCCTTTACCGTTTACCAAGAGGCTTATTACCCTACAGAAACGGCAGAATATGCCCATTTGCTTTTGCCTGCCTGTCAGTGGAGCGAGAAAACCGGGGTGATGACCAACTCCGAGCGCAGGGTTACCCTTTGTCAAGCCTTTCGAGACCCCCCTGGCGAAGCCCGACCCGATTGGGAGATCTTTGCTGAAGTGGGGCGCAGGTTGGGCTTTGAAGCGCAATTTTCCTTCCAAACCGCGGCAGAGGTTTATGCAGAATTTGCCGCCCTTACCGCAAATCGCCTCTGCGATCACTCCGGCCTCAGCCATGCCCTTTTGGCAGAACAAGGCCCTCAGCAATGGCCTTATCCCAAAGAAAGAACCTCGGCCCCTAAGTCCACTCGCCTCTACACAGATTGGCGTTTCCCGACCCCCAATGGCCGCGCCCGCTTTATCCCCCACCATTCCCGTGGCCTAGCAGAGCCGCCGGATCCCCAGTTTCCCTACGTATTAACCACGGGCAGGCTTTACGGCCATTGGCACACCCAAACCCGCACCGGCAGGATTGAAAAAATCAAGCAAATGCACCCCCAACCCTTTATTGAAATCCATCCTCGCGATGCGGAAAAACTGGGCATCCAAGATGGAGATTGGGTTCAAGTGCGTTCTGCCCGCGGACGGGCCTATTTCCCGGCCAAGATAACTGCCAACATTGCTCCCGGTACGCTATTTGTACCCATGCACTGGGGATCCCTCTGGGCAGAACAAGCTGAGTGTAATGCCCTCACCCATGACATCAGTTGCCCTGATTCCGGCCAGCCGGAATTAAAAGCCTGCGCCGTTGCTCTTGAGAAAGCCGACCCACCGCTCAAGCAATCCCCTCAACTCTAGATTTGGTTCCTAATCGAGGTTCCCATGACTCTGTTTCAGTTTGAGCAAGATTTTGCCGACTCTCTGCGATGCATCCCCATGACCTTGCGCCTAAAGCTGGATTTGTGCGGGATCAAGCTCAAGCTCCATCAATGGGCCAAGTTTTCCTTAGAAGAGCGGCGGAAGTGTGTTGATTGGCCCTCTGAATCTCCACAGGATCTAGAAGAACTCCGCAACCATCTGCGCCATTTGGTTCGCTCCATCTGCCACGAAGAGGCGCAAGAGATTCCCATTGACCCCCAGCCTGAATGGCAAAATCCCAACCAGATCCCAATGGCTGTCCAACAAAAAGCTCAAGACCTGGGGATCCGGCTTGCCCTCGATTTCTGGAGAAACTTGCACGATATCCAGAGATTTGCCTTGCTGAAGTTGAGCCGATCCCATCACGAAAACAAAAATTTCTTGCCCGCTCTGCGAGAGTTTGGCCTGAAGATGGCGAGGGATGGTGATTGCAGTTACTCTGAATCTATTTGAGAGAGATAGTCTGATACATTTACGCTGAACACTGCTGAACATCACTGTTCAACTATGCAGCGA
>NZ_JANSIH010000431.1:0-2161 GCF_047462075.1 Synechococcus sp. R55.2 | reverse complement strand
TATTATACATTATTTTCAGTATAGTTGAGCTTATTATTGACTAGAGTCATGCTCTAGCGCTTAGGTCTCATGCTCAACTACCCGCCCAGCTATCCCGATCCCACTGTTGTGGACATCTACCACGGGCAGCCGGTGCCGGATCCCTACCGCTGGCTGGAGGATCTGGATTCGGAGCAGACGCGGGCCTGGATTGAGGCGCAAAACCACCTTACCTTTAACTACTTGCAGCAGATCCCAGCCCGGCAGCGGATCCGAGAACGCCTGACCCAGCTCTGGAACTATGAAAAATACAGCCAGCCCTTCAAAGAAGGGGGCCGCTACTTCTACTTCAAAAACGACGGCCTGCAAAACCAGAGCGTTCTCTACACCCAAGAAAGTCTAGAGGGCCAGGCGCGGGTTTTGCTGGATCCCAACACCTTCTCGGAAGACGGTACGGTGGCTCTAGCGGGCATTGCCATCAGCCGTGATGGGCGGTATCTGGCCTATGGTCTCTCCCGCTCCGGCTCCGATTGGCAAGAGTGGAAGGTGCGGGACATCGAGACCGGCGAGGATTTGCCGGATCACCTGCGCTGGATTAAGTTCTCGGGAGTAAGCTGGACCCTGGACGGGCAGGGATTTTTCTACAGCCGCTACGACGAACCGGCCCCCGGCAGCGAATACGAAAGCGCCAACTACTTCCAGAAGCTCTACTACCACCGCCTGGGCACCCCCCAGTCAGAAGATGTCTTGGTCTATCACCGCCCCGACCAAAAAGAGTGGGGCTTTGCCGGCGGGGTTACTGAAGATGGGAATTACCTCATCATCTCCGTCTGGCGGGGCACGGATCCCAAAAACCTCATCTTCTACAAAGACCTGCGGGATCCCCAGTCTCCTGTAGTAGAGCTCATCCGCGAGTTTGAGGCCGAATACAGCTTCGTGGGCAACGACGGATCCCGCTTTTGGCTGTTGACGGACTGCCAAGCTCCTCGGCGGCGACTGGTGGCGATTGACTTGGAGCAGCCCGACCAGGTGCAGGAGGTGATCCCTGAGGCGGAGGAGACACTGCAGGGGGTTAGCTTGATCAACAATCAGTTTGTGGCTTTCTACCTCAAAGACGCCCACACCCAGATCAAAAGGTTTGCCTTGGATGGCCACTTTCTGGGAGAGATTCCCTTGCCGGGGCTGGGATCGGCGGGCGGTTTTGGCGGCAAGCGCCGCGACACCGAGACCTTCTACACCTTCACCAGCTTCACCACCCCTCCCACCATCTACCGCTACGATTTCACCAGCGGCACCAGCACCCTGTTCCGTCAGCCCCAGGTGGATTTCGATCCCCAGGCCTACGAGGTGCAGCAGGTGTTCTACACCAGCAAAGATGGCACCCGCATCCCCATGTTTCTTGTCCACCGCCGCGGCCTGGCTCGGACAGGGGATCACCCCACTCTGCTTTATGGCTACGGCGGCTTTGGCATCTCTCTTACCCCCAGCTTTTCAGTGGGTCTGGTGGCCTGGCTGGAAATGGGCGGTGTCTATGCCCAGCCAAATTTGCGCGGCGGCGGCGAGTACGGAGAAGAGTGGCACCAGGCGGGCACCAAGCTCAACAAGCAAAAGGTGTTCGACGACTTTATTGCCGCTGCCGAGTGGCTGATAGCCCATGGCTACACCAACCCCGCCAAGTTGGCCATCTCTGGCGGCAGCAACGGCGGCCTCTTAGTGGGGGCCTGCCTGGTTCAGAGGCCGGAGCTGTTTGCAGCGGCCCTGCCGGCAGTGGGGGTGTTCGACATGCTGCGC
Organism: Synechococcus sp. R55.2; assembly: GCF_047462075.1. Taxonomy (NCBI): domain Bacteria; kingdom Bacillati; phylum Cyanobacteriota; class Cyanophyceae; order Synechococcales; family Synechococcaceae; genus Synechococcus; species Synechococcus sp. R55.2. Next base: position 391 of record NZ_JANSIH010000431.1, on the reverse strand, counting down.
TTTCATAAGTTCACCATCGGCTGGGCCTGGATCTCCGAGTACGGATCCCCGGAGAACCCGGAGGAATTCAAGGCCCTCTACGCCTATTCCCCTCTGCACAACCTCAAGCCCGGCACTGCCTATCCCGCCACCCTGATCACCACCGCAGATCACGACGACCGGGTGGTGCCCGCCCACAGCTTCAAGTTTGCCGCTGCCCTGCAGGCAGCCCAGGGGGGATCCCAGCCCATCCTCATCCGCATCGACACCAAGGCAGGGCACGGGGCCGGCAAGCCCACCAGCAAGCTGATTGAGGAAGCTGCCGACCGCTGGGCCTTTTTGGTGCAGGTGCTAGGGATCCCCTGGGACGGAACGGGAAGTTAGCGAGCTCTAGGTCGTGTTGATCTTATGT
>NZ_JANSIH010000430.1:0-15947 GCF_047462075.1 Synechococcus sp. R55.2 | reverse complement strand
CAGGGATCCCAAAAATGTGTCTACGGAAAGGTAGTAAGAGACCCCCATCCACATCCCTGCTGCTGGATGGAGAATGTCAGATGCACGATGACCAACGGAGTTGAAAACCTCAAGCTCTTGCCCGACCGACGAGAGACTGGGAGTTCAAGCTCCTTTAGCAGATAGATCAACGTTACTTGATGAATAAGAGCTATTCCCGAAAAGATAGCCCTTTGCAATACTTTTTTAGGGAACCTTAGGGAGTTGTTAATTCCCTGTGACTCGGCTGCCAATGAAGGCCGGAACCCAAATCCAGGTTTGCTGCAGATCTTCCAGAAGCTTGTATTTTGGAACACATTAATGGTGTAATCCCCTGTTAAGCACTCTTGCGCTCGACCCCTGGGCTCTGCAGCGGCTTTCCACAGCCCAGAGCGCCCTGACAAGCGTTTTTGGTAAGATCACCCCTACAGGTCTCCCAGGGTGCCCGGCGCCCACGGCATGCACGACAACCCTACTTCCCTCTCTTCTGATTTCGAAGTCATCTCTCTGTCCAATCCTCAACAGGCCATGTCTTTGGCGGGCATTCAGGAGGCCAACTTGAGGTGGATCAGTCGCTCCAGCGGTGCCTCTGTAACGCTGCGCGGACAAGACCTGTATCTGAAAGGCACTCCTCAACAGCGGCAGCAGGTGCGGCAATGGCTAGAATTGCTGAAGCCGCTTTGGCAAACTGGACACCCTGTTACTGTGATCGATGCAGAGCAAGCTTTTCGCGCCCTCTCCGGCCAGGAGGCTGCCGCCTATCAGCAAGCACAAGCAGGAGTTTTGGCCCGCACCCGCAAAGGGGAGCTCATCCGACCGAAGACGCCCCGCCAACAGGAGTATGTGCGAGCCATTCGCGCCCATGACCTCTGCTTTGGCATCGGGCCGGCGGGTACCGGCAAAACCTATCTGGCTGCCGTTGTGGCCATCACGGCTCTGCAAAACCGAGAGTATGAGCGCCTGATCTTGACTCGCCCGGCTGTGGAAGCGGGAGAAAAACTGGGGTTTTTGCCGGGGGATCTGGTGGAAAAGGTGGATCCCTATCTGCGGCCCCTTTACGATGCCCTGTTCGAGTTTATTGACCCGGCCAAGCTGCCGCAGTTGATGGAGCAGGGGGTGATCGAGGTGGCGCCGCTGGCCTATATGCGAGGCCGTACTTTGAGCAATGCCTTCATCATTTTGGACGAAGCCCAGAACACCACCCCCGAGCAGATGAAGATGGCCCTCACGCGGCTGGGGTTCCGGTCGCGCATGGTGGTTACCGGGGATCTCACCCAAACGGATCTGGGCAAACATCGCACGTCGGGCTTGGCCGCCGCGGAGCGCATTCTGGCAGGGGTGGAGGGGGTTGCCTTTTGCTACTTCGACCAGCGGGATGTGGTGCGCCACCCTCTGGTGCAGCGGATTGTCGATGCCTACGCGCGCTACGAGGGGCAGTCGTGAGGCTGAGGGTGCTCTTTTTCGACGCTGTGGGCACTTTGTTTCGGGTGCGGGGCAGCGTGGGCCAGGTTTACAGCCAGGTGGCAGCGGAGTATGGGGTAAGGGTGGATCCCCAGGCCTTGGATCGCGCTTTTGGCCGAGTTTTTGCCCGGGCTCCAGCCCCGGCCTGCCCAGGGTTGACGGGATCCCCTTTGCGGGAGTGGGAGCGGACCTGGTGGCGCCAGGTGGTGCGGGAGACTTTTGCCCGGGTGGGATCCCTGGCTGCCTTCGGAGAGCACCGGTTTGAGGACTTCTTCACCCAACTGTTTGAGCACTTTGCCGGGGCGGATCCTTGGGAGCTGTATCCCGAGACGCTGCCGGTTTTGCGGGCCCTGCAGCAGGAAGGGATCCGGCTGGGGGTGATCTCCAACTTCGACAGCCGCTTGCCCAGAGTGCTACAGCAGTTGCAGTTGGATCCCTACTTTTCCAGCCTCACCCTCTCCACCCAAGTGGGCTATGCCAAGCCCCATCCCCGCATCTTCCAAGCTGCCCTGGCAGCCCACGGGATCCCCCCCGCAGCCGCCGGCCACATCGGCGACAGCCGCCGCGACGATTATCAGGGGGCAAAAGCAGCAGGCTTGCGAGCCCTTTGGCTGGATCGAGAGGGGAAGGAGAGCTCCGGCCCAGAGCGGATAGAAGATCTGTGGGGATCCCTCTCCATGCTCAACGGGCCGAAGCAGAATTGAGCAGCAGGGGGGTGAAAAGGCCACCTGGCTTGAGCAGGTAACGCCGCAGGTTCATCTGCCGCTCCAGCAGACAAGCATGGCCGCTCTGGGGAGAGATCTCTATCTGTGCTTGGGGCAGCCGTTCCGCCAGTCGGCCCACCTCCTGCACCGAGGGCAAGAGGCGATCCCGGCCCCCTGCCACCAGCAAAGTCGGCATGGTCATCAACTCCAGAGGCAGCTTCTCCACAACAAAGGATCCCAGCAAAGCCAAGCGCTGGGCAGCCACTGTGGGCTCAACACTGTGAACCGCCTGGCGCAGCCGCTCCCGATCCGGCGGCTCCATTTGGCTGAGCTCCGCCAAAGCCCCCAACCCTCGCTCCGACAACTGGTGATAGAGCGCCGGCGGCAAAAAGGGCAAGAGAACATGTCCTGCCCACCACCAGGGCCTACGTCGCAGCGACGAGGCTGGATTGACCAAAATGAGGCCACGGCACCGTTCCGGCCATTGGGCGGCCACCAACAAGGCCAGGCAGGCCCCAAAGGATTCTCCACACAAGTACGCCCCCGCTTCTAGCTGGGATCCCACCCAATCGGCCAGGGTTTCCCAGCTATCCCCCGCTTCCGGGTGGTTCAAACTCAGGGGGCGAATGCGAAACTCCCGCTGCAGAGCCTGCGCCTGCCGGTAAAACAACGTACCTGTGCCATCCATACCGGGCAAATACAGCAGCAGGGGCCGCTCCTGACCGACCGCTCCCGTTGCCGGCTCGCCACTCAACTTCCTCATTGCTCTGCCAATCCCAATCGCACCTGTTCTCGGGCCGCTGCAGTTAGCTCTTGAATGACCTGCATTCGCTCGCGTCGGGATCCCTGGCGCTGCTTCCTGCCCACCCAAAGGGGGGATCCCACCCTGAGCACCACCCGCCGATACAACACCACCGGATGTCCCCCTTCCTGTTGAAATCGGGGTTCAGTGGGGTCAAACCAGCGGAAAAAAGCCATAGGAATATCTACTCCCCGCCATTCTTCCTGCGCCCACACCGCCACCGGCAGAATCGGCAAGGGATCCACCGCTGCCGCCAGCGCCAGGTGGGCAAAACCCGGCTGAAACCGCCCCACCTCCCCAGGCGAGGTCTCACGGGTGATCTGCTCCGCCCCTTCTGGGAAGATCCCCACACCCACCCCCGCTGCCAAACTGGCCTGCGCCTGGCGAAAAAAATGGATTTGCTGTCGGGATCCCTGCTTGAGGGGAATGCAGTCCAAAGCCAGGGCGATTTCCCGCAGCAGCGGCACCTGAGCCAGGTAGTAATGGCAGGCAAAGCGAATCGGTCGGTCCAACCCCGCGATCAGCACCGGTGCATCCAGAAAACTGCGGTGATTGCTCACCACCACCAGCGGGCCAGCAGGAACACGCTCCCCTCCCTCCACCCACACTTCCGTCTGGAAAAGGGTAAGCAACAACTGGGCCAGCATCCTGGGATCCGGTGGCCAAGAGAGATCAGATCTGGCCGAGGGCAAAGGTTGCCCAACCGCTGCAGTCGCGACAGCGTTGTGTAGCAGCAAGGATCCCATCAGTAGTCCACCCCGCGCCGCAGATCGGCCCCCTGCTCGGCATAGTGCTTGTGGCTCACCATTTCCGAGTGGACAGAGGCCAACTCAAAGTAAGGTAAGGGGGCATGGCAGCGCCCCGTGATGATGATCTCCGTATCGCGCGGCTTGCGCAGCAAAGCCTGCACAATCGGCTCCACGTCCAACAGCTCCAGATCCACTGTCGGGTTCAGCTCATCCAGGATGATGGTTTTGTACAGGCCGGAAGCAATGGCCGCCCGCGCCAACTCCCAGCCCCGCTCCGCTTCTACATAGTCGATTTCCTGTTGTTTGCCCCGCCAGACAATGGCATCCCGACCGCAGCGCTGGTGATCCACCAAATCGGGGTAGCTTTCCCGCAAGGCCCGAATGGCTGCATCCTCGGTGTAGCCTGTTCCCCCCTTCAGCCATTGCATGATCAGCACGCGATGGGAGAGATCCTTGCTGATGCCGCGCCCAATGGCTTGCAGAGCCCGACCCAGAGCGCTGGTGGATTTTCCCTTGCCGTTGCCGGTGTAGATCTCGATGCCGCTGGAAGGAAGCTCGCCGTTGCGGGGATCCGCCGTCCGACGCAGGCTGCGCATTTCCGAATGCAAATCCGCCAGGTCGATAATTTCCTTGGGAGCGCCGCGCCCGGTGATGATCACCTCCATGGCCTCCGGCTTTTGCTTGAGGGTACTGACCACCTCCTCCACAGGCAACAGGCCCAGATCCAGCACCGGGTTGAGCTCATCCAGCACCACCACCGAGTAAAACCCCGACGCCAAAGCCCCTTTGGCCACATCCCAACCGCGGCGGGCCTCCTGACGGTCAAACTTGGTGATCTCATCTGGGCCGAAAAACTCTCCCCGCCCGGTGCGCAATTGATCGATGAGATGGGGGAAGCCTCGCTGCAGAGCCGCAATGGCCGCATCCTCAGCATAGGTTCGGCCTGGCCCCTTGAGAAACCGCACCAGCAACACCCGGCTGGGGGCCGCCTTTTCGATCCCCAAGCCAATCGAACGCAGCACAACCCCCAGGGCCGCCTGAGACTTGCCTTTGCCCTCGCCGTCGTAGACATGGATCTGGCCCCGTCGCCGGTCGAACTGTTGGGCAGTCACAATCCCAATTTCTGCCATGCCCCTCCGCGTCACCCCGCTGTGGGAAAATCCCACTTTTCTACCCCCATCTTAGAGCCTACTTGGAGCCTAGCCAGAACTTGGGCAGGAGGGGGAAACTAAAAAGCTCCCAAGAGGCCGGAAAGACCGGGGTAAGATGAGCAATGGTTGTCCAGCCGATGCCTGTCTAGCGAGGGATCCCCCTTGTATCCGACTGCATTTTCTTCTCGCCCGTTGCTCCCTGCTGTGGATAGCCCTATTGAGCTGGTGGGGGGGACGCCGCTGATCCGTCTGCGGCGGGTTGCTGCCGATTTGCCGGAATCGGTACGGGTATATGGCAAGGCAGAGTGGTACAACCCTGGGGGTTCAGTCAAGGATCGCCCGGCCCTCAACATGATTCGCGCTGGCGAACGCCAGGGCAAGCTTACCCCCGGCAAGATCATCCTCGATGCCACCAGCGGTAACACCGGCATCGCCTATGCCTGGATCGGGGCGGCCTTGGGCTACAAAGTCAAGCTGGCCCTTCCCGCCAACGCCAGCCCAGAGCGCAAGAAGATCCTGGCTGCCTATGGCGTGGACTTGGTTCTGACGGATCCCGCTCTGGGATCCGATGGGGCCATCGAGAAAGCCCGCGCCCTCTATGCGGAAAACCCCGAGCTTTATTTCTACCCTGACCAGTACAGCAACCCCGCCAACTGGCAAGCCCACTACGAAACCACTGGGGTGGAGATTTGGGAGCAAACCCAGGGGCAGGTCACCCATTTTGTTACCGGGCTAGGCACCAGCGGCACCTGTATGGGGGTGGGGCGGCGCCTGCGAGAGTATCGCCCGGATATCCAAATCATTGCCATGCAGCCCGACTCTCCCTTCCATGGCCTGGAAGGGCTCAAGCACATGGCCACCGCTCTAAAACCTGAGATTTACGATCCCACCCTACCCGGCCAGCACATCGAGATCTCCACAGAAGCAGCCCAGAAAATGGTTAAGCGCTTGGCTTTAGAGGAAGGCTTGCTGGTGGGCATCTCTGCCGGGGCCAATGTGGTGGCAGCCCTAGAGGTGGCCCGTCAGCTCTCCTCTGGAGTGGTGGTGACCATCTTTTGCGACGGGGCTGACAAGTATCTTTCCGAGCGTTTCTGGACAGAGGATTAACTTTCAGGCATGGGGAGTATGTCAACAAGGCAGGACAAGCCGTCGGCTGCAAAATGGCCAATGCCCTTAACAACTCCACCCTTCTGTCGCTATGATGGTTAGGCTCGGAAGCGGATGTGGCGGAATTGGTATACGCGCACGTTTGAGGGGCGTGTGGCTTTGCCTTGCGAGTTCGAGTCTCGCCATCCGCATCGATCCCTCCCGGAAAGATGTGGAAAGTGGTACACCATTTACCCAAGATTCCATCGCTGGAGTCGCTTGGGAGTCTGGGAGAGAATGTTTCAGTTCTTCATCACAGAACCCGATTGAGAGCATCTTGTCCTGGACTCAACCATCGTTCGTGCTCACCCCTGCGCAGCCAAAGGGGAGCAAGCCTTGGGCAGGAGTCGAGGTGGATACAGCTGGCAAGAAGAACACACGAAAGTGATAGGGGATAGAGGATAGGATTCCCATCGATTTACGCAGAGGATAGGGGAGAGTCGGGTGGTGATTCCTTCTAGGAAGAAGAGGAGGGTGGTGCAAGATTACGACCGGCATGTTTACAGAGAGAGGCACCCAGTAGAGTGCTTTTTTCAGAAGCTGAAGCAGTATCGGCATTTGTTTTCTCGTTTTGACAAGTTGGCCAGGAACTTCTTGAGCTTTCTCGACTTCCCAGGTGCTCTCTTCTGGCTCAAATATACAAATATAAAGACCAACAGAACCTAGCAAGTTTTGGGGCATCCTGTGAACAGCTCTTAGGGTGCCTGCACGGACGGTGGGTTGTTGCGCAAAAAGGGCTGCACGGCTACAAATCCCAACCCAAACGATCCGACGACCAAGACGACTGCAGCAGCCATCCAAAGTACGGCAGAGCCCTGTGATCCGTGATGTTGCTCCCGTACCCGCTGATAAATGCCGGCGGAATAGGCCGAGGAGTCTGCTTCACCGAGATAGGGATCCGGGCCGCCCCTATCCTGCATCAACTCGTCCAGGGAAGGAACCTGGTAGCCAGTGCGGGGGTAGGGCTCGGCAGAGGTGTGGGTGGAAGGGTGGCGAAGGGAATCAAAGGAGGACGGGGCAAAGCCGTTGGATGAGAAGGAGGGGGTCTCGTTGCGGGCCTGTCGGCGCTTGAGGCGATTCAAAAAATCGTAGCTGGGAGGGGCTTCCGGTTGGCCGGGATTGGCAGTCGGGCTGTTCTGTTGGAAAGAGGCTTCAGAAGCTGCAGCAACTTGGGCAGCCTGGCCATTTGCGTCAGCAAGCCGTAGGCTGATTTGCTGCAGGCGCTTCAGGGTGTGGCCCAATTGCCCCTGGAACTCTCGGGTGATGGCAGCGAGCTCTCCAGACAACTGCTGATGCAGAGCGCGCAGGTGCTGGTTTTCCGAGGAAAGCAGGCTTACCTGCTGACGGGCAGACTCCAACTCTTCGGCCACTTGTTGATACACCTGAATCGGCACCACCCCTGGCCCCGTCTCCATTGCGGCAGGGGAGCGAAAGCCACTGGGGTTACTGTTGCTGTTGCGAGCGCCAGAGGGGCTAGAACCCCGAAAACCGTATTGCATAGATTGGGATCGACTCGGAAGGACAGGGGGCTGGGACAGCTTGACACAGAGGGATCCAAGATATCAGGGATCTCCAAGGATAGTGCTGAACACCGGCAATCTAAAGGCGTGCAGCTCTAGCTTTAGTGTAAGCCGCAATTACTACCCCAAGCATACCGCTAAGCCTTTGGAATGGGCGATCCCTTCACAGTAATTTTTCCGGCCCACAAGCGCCATTTCCCCGCTGCTTCCAGGGAGGGCCGGCTTGCGCTGTCGTTCCCACGTCACGAATACTCTCCCACCAAGTCTGGAGAACCAGGAGATTCGGAATTTGAGGCAGAGGAGTCCTGCAGCAGCCGCTCCAGATCCCGTCGCAGAGGTGGTTCCAACTGTTCCAGCTCATTGACAAAGTCTTTTATACCCTGAAACTGGCGATAAACGGAGGCAAAGCGCACGTAGGCCACCTCACTTAGGTGTTGCAGGCGCTCCAGCACCATCTCGCCGATGCGCAGGCTGGTTACCTCTTGGGCATCTTCCAATTGCAGTTTTTCTTCGATCTCATTGACCAGCTCTTCCATCTGTCTGACGGTGACGGGGGTTTTTTGGCAGGCACGCATCACCCCTTGCAGGATCTTGTTGCGGTTGAAACTTTCGCGGGATCCATCCCGTTTAATGACCATGATGGGCATGAACTCGATGCGCTCATAGGTGGTGAAGCGGTAGCCACAGGACATGCATTCTCGCCGCCGCCGCACACTCTGGCCACCTTCTGCCGAACGAGATTCCAAAACTCGGATTTCTTGTTTGCTGCAGCGGGGACATTTCATGGCTTGCAGTCCTTACAAAGCGACAGGTGGGTAGGAGGGTGCCTCAATTTTACCGGATGCTTAATCTTCTGGTGCTTAGACAGATTGCAAATGAGATGGACTCTGTTCGTCGAGTGCAGATTGCAAGGGATCCCACCAAGCAGCGGCTTGCGCCTGGATCTGGGCCTTCAGCTCCGGTTCCATGCGATCCAAATGGATCAATACCCATTTCATTCTGCCCAAGGGGGCTAAGAGGGATCGCTGACGCAACAGGAAGTCCCAATACAACGTATTGATGGGGCAGGCTTGTTTGCCAACCTTTTCGCTGGGATTGTAGCGGCAATGGCGGCAGTAGTCACTCATTTTGCGGATGTACTGAGCAGAGGCGGCATAGGGTTTGGTGGAGAGCATGCCCCCATCGGCAAAAAGGCCCATGCCGATGACGTTGGGCTGCATCACCCAGTCGTAGCTGTCGATAAACACATCCTGAAACCACGCTTCTACTGCCTGGGGCTGAATGCCACTGATGAGGGCGAAATTGCTGAGAACCATTAGCCGCTGGATGTGGTGGGCATAACCATGACGGCGAATTTGATCCAGGGTGTGCTGCAGACAGGCCATGTCGGTTTTGCCCGTCCAAAAAAACTCTGGCAGGGGTCGCTGGTGGCCAAAAAAGTTGTTCTGGGCATAGCCGTTGGGCATTTGGTATTCGTAGAAGCCGCGCATGTACTCCCGCCAGCCCAGGATCTGGCGGATGAAGCCTTCGGCGGAGGGCAGGGGGATCCCGCCGCGATGGGAGGCTTGTTCGACGGCAGCGATGACTTCGTGGGGGGTGAGCAGGCCCAAGTTGAGGTAGGGAGAAAGCAGCGAGTGGAAAAGGAAGTCTTCCCCGGCTTGCATGGCGTCTTGCCAGGGGCCGAAGTGGGGCAGGCGCTCGTGAATGAAATGATCAAGCACTTGCAGGGCTTGGGCGCGGGTGACGGCCCAGCCAAATCCTTCTAAGGATCCGAAGTGATGGCCGTAGTGTTGCTTAACTTTTGCGATGACAGCCTGGGTAATGGCATCGGGGGAAAAGGTGAGGGGCCGAGGATAGCGCATTCCCGGTTTGGGAGGATGGCGGTTCTCCCGGTCGTAGTTCCAGCGCCCGCCTAGGGGCTTGGGGCCATCCATGAGAATGCGGAAGCGTCTTCGCCCTTCGCGGTAAAAGTCTTCTAGAAGCAGGCGCTTGCGGCCTGAGGCCCAGTCGATAAATTGACGAGTACTCCAGAGGAAGTGGTTGTTTTCCAAGATCAGGAGGGGGCAAGGGAGGGTGGATCTCAGCTTTTCTATTTCATCTCGGACGGGAATATCGGCGGGCTGCATGAGGCGGATCTGCTGCAGTTGATGTTGCTTGGCCCAGGTTTGCAGGGGCTCGGCATAGCTGTCGGCTTCCACGTAGGTGACTGGGTAGCCCCGCTGTTGCAGTTCTTGGGCAAAGTGGCGCATGGCCGACCAGACCAGCACCAGTTTCTGCTGATGGTGGTTGCGGGAGCTGGCCCAGGTGTGGGATTCGATGAGAATGACCGGAACTCGGTCTGGGGATAGGGTTGATAGGGAAGCGAGGGCGGATTGCTGTGGGTGGAGTTGATCCGCAAGGATCCAAACCCCTTCTGGGCCGGCAGATGGAGCGATCATGGGATGCTGAAGCTCTCGGTCTATGGGAGGAGCGCTGAGAATGACACAGGTTGAGTTTAGCTCTGGGGGGCAAGGCCAGGTGGCAGTTGCAAGGGATCCCAATGTCTGCTGAATCTCTGCGGATTGTTTTCAAAGCATGAACGGTACAGACGAGGAGAGAGAGACATTGCCGGAGAGACCCCACAGGCCGGGGATCCCTTTCCTGCGGTGGTGGGCCGGGCTGGGGATGGTGGCCCTGCTGCTGCTGGTGATCTGGAACTGCACGGATCCCTTGCCGCCGGCGTGGGATGAGGCGCAGCATTTGTTGCAGGCGCAGGCTTTTGGGCTTCACCTGCAGCGGTTTCGCTGGGATGGGCTGTGGGGGCAGCAGTTTTTGCATTTGAACCAGCGCTACCCCCCTTTGGCCTATTGGCTGGGGATCCCCTTGGCGGCTCTGCATCCCTTCAGCCGGGCGGACGGGCAGTTGCTCAACTTGGGGTTGCTGGGGGTGCTGGTTCTGGCAACGCAGCGGCTGGGACAGCGGGTCTATCGCTCTGGGGAAGTGGGCTGGCTGGCGGCGGCGCTGCTGCTCCTCTATCCGGGGATCACGGCTTTGGCCCACGTGTACATGTTGGAGTTGCCGCTGGTGGTGGCGGTGACGCTGGCGTTTTGGGCGCTGTGGGCCTATGGGGAGAAGCCTTCCTGGTGGGGTGCGGTGGGGGTGGGGGCGGGGGTGGCGGCGGTGCTGCTCACCAAGTGGACAGGGGTGCTGTTTTTGCTGCTGCCTTTGGTGGGAGTTGCAGGTCAGGCCCTCTGGCGCTCTGGGAAAGCGGTGGGGTGGTGGAAAGGGATCCCTTGGTTGGTGCGGCTGGCCCATCTGACCTTGGGCATGGGCGTGGCGCTGCTTTTGTGCTGGCCTTGGTACAGGGCCAATTGGCTGTTTGTGCTCAGCAATGGCTGGGCTTACGCCGAGACTGCCCACTACTACATCACTTGCCCAGCGGGATCCCTGTGCTGGTGGACCACCTACTTGCGCTTTCTGCCCCTGCAGATGAGCCCTTTTCTGTGTGGGTTGCCGCTGCTGAGCGGGTGGGGATCCCTGGACAGGCGAGAGGCAGTCTTGTGGGCCACCTACGGTTCGGGCTACCTTCTCTACACCCTGGTGGACATCAAAGATGTGCGCTTCACCCTACCTTTGCTGCCCCTCTTGGCGGTGTTATCAGCAGGCGGGATCCAAAAGGCTTGCCGGTGGTTGGAGGAACGCTGGGGTGCGTGGGCTTTGCAAAGGGGAGTCTGTGCAGGGCTAGTTCTGGGCTGCTTGGCCTTGGCCAATTTGGGTCGGCCCCTCACCCCAGGGGTGGCCCCTCTGTGGACGGGGATCCAAATGCATTGGCAGGGGCAGCACCCCACACAGGAGCTGACGCAGTGGATCCAATCCTTGATCCAGCCAGGCTTGACCACCACGTTGGGAGTTCTCCCCAATACAGAGCTGATCTCTTCCGAAACCCTCACCTACTTAGCAGCTCTCCAGCGCTGGCCGGTCACGTTCCGCGCTGCCGGGCAAACCCCCTGGCCGGAGTTGGAGCTCTCCTTGCTGGATGGGTTTGTGGATGCGGAAGGGGAACAGGGGATTATCGGCCCCTATGGCCCGACTAAGGAGCAGATCCGGCAGCACCTGCGCAGCAGCCCAGACTGGCGACAAGATCCGGCGGTGGAGTTGCCTACCTTGGGTCGGCTGCACACCTACTTCCCTCGCATGCCAAGAGTGACGGTGCAGAAGTGGCCTCTGGAAGCTGGGGAGGTGGAGCTGGTGGAGGTTGAGGCGCTGTCGGAGCTGGGGATCCCCGCCTGGAAGTTACGCTGGCAAGGCCCAGCTCAGAACTTGGCCCAGACGCTGGTTTGGGCGCGGCTGGAAGATGGGCAAGGACGGGTTTTGGAGAAGCGGGCCTGGGTGCTGGGGCAGAATCGCCTGCAGCTCAACTCAACAGGCGGCTGGCTGGTGGAAGAGATCTTGACGCTGCCCACAACCGACTTCCCAAGAGGTGGCCTTCTCCACCTGGAATGGCAGTTGCCCAAAGGGACCCGCCATTCCCTACGCCAACCCTGGAGAGGATCCCTGTCGAGCTTCCCGAAGGAGGGATCCCCCCTTGTAACGGATCCCTTGTTTCCTCTCCGCGAGGCGGCCAGAGCTGCTGCCGCTGGGGATCTGCAGGCCCTCTCCCTTTATCTCAATGCCTGGACAACCCTGCAATACCCGACTTTTTTGACGGATCCAGATCGCATCCTGGTACGGCAACTGCTGGAGGGGGAACGGCAACAGGCTGCTGCCCAAGGCCAACCGAGCCAGCAAATCCAAAGCCACTACCAACTGGGCTTGCTGTTGGCGGTGCTGTTACAACCAGAAGCAGCTCAGTTGCATTTTCAACAGATCGTCGAGCTGGATCCGGAAGACGAGTGGGCGCGGGCTTACCTGGGGTTTTTGCGAGTATTGTTCACTCACGACTTTGAGGGGATCCGGGGGTTGCGGCAAGAGCTCTCGGCTGTGCTTCAGCCTCTTTGCCGGAAAGCGGATTTGGATTGGGATTTGAATTGGATTTGTGCTGCTCTTTAGCCACAAAGTCCAGCTCCATTTGAGAAACCTGGGAAAGAAGAAAGTCGGCAAAAGCTTTGGCCACCACCGAAAGACGCTTAGAGCGCAAATAGACCAAATACCAGAACCCCCGAATGGGAAACTCTTCCACATCCAAAATAGCCAGATGATGCTGCCACCCCCCCAAGGCCAACACATGCTGAGACAAAACCGAAATGCCCAATCCACCCACAATGCCCTGGCGAATGGCTTCGCTGCTGCCTATCTCCATGCGGATGTTGAGTTTCAGGTTATGCTTGTCGAAGAGCCGCTCTACAGCCATGCGGGTGCCGGAGCCGGGTTCACGGGCCAAAAAAGGTTCTTGGGCAATGCGCGCCAGAGGGATCCCCTTTTGGCCCACCAGCGGATGATGAATGGGGGCCATCACCACCAAGGGATTTTCCAGAAAAGGTTGTGCCACCACGTCCAGATCTTCTGGCGGCATCCCCATCACGTAGAGATCGTCCATGTTGTTGCTCATCCGCTCCAAAACCTGCTGGCGGTTGATCACCTTGAGAGCTACGTCGATGCCGGGATACTGCTGACAAAATGGCCCCAGAAGACGGGGAATAAAGTATTTGGCAGTGGTGACCACTCCAATGCTCAGCCGTCCCTGCTTTAGCCCCTTCAGGTCGGCAAGGGTCATCTCGAATTGATTCAATTGTTCAAAAATCTTCTCGCAGGTTTGGTGTAAAGCTTGCCCCGCTTCGGTGAGATACAGCCGCTTGCCCACCTGTTCAAACAGCGGTAACCCCACGGCTTTGCTCAATTGCTTGATCTGCATGGAAATCGTGGGTTGGGTCAGGTAGAGCTCTTCGGCAGCGCGGGTAAAGCTCAGGTGGCGGGCGGCAACCTCGAAGATTTGCAGTTGGTGCAAGGTAATGGCCTTCATGGACATCAAGAAAAGCTAAAGGTTTACTACTAAATCATAAGCGCTAATCTATGCCTTTTGGCGAGATCCCCATGAGAGCCTGGCTGACGGTCACAGTGGCGGAAGGGGCAAAACCGAAGAGCAACCCCCTACCACTCGGACTTAAGGTAGAGATCGACCAAGGGATTGCGCCAGTCTGGGCACAGGCGGCTGTTTTTTTCCAATAGCCGCTCTCTGGGCAGGAGAAGAGTACGATCGGGGCCATTCTCGGTGGAGGTTGAGGGTGCTGAGACTGCCGAAAAACCAAGGGATCCGCTGGCTTGCGGGTGTGCTAGGCGCACTGATATTGCTGGGATGGGGGATCGCAGCCCATGCCCAATTTCTGGGGCCGGGCCGTTTTCTTTTCCCGGGCTCTGGTTCTCGGCTTCAGGGCAGCCAGGAACCGGCGGGATCCCTGCTCAATGCCTTCTGTCAGCAACCGCCTGCGGAAGTGGCCCGCAAGTCTCAACTGCGCCAACAGGCCAACCGGTCAGATGTCGCCTGGGCCGAATACGCGCAGATTTTGGACGAGCATCGTGCCGCCTTGATTGCCTGCCGCAGCCAACGCTGGCCCCAGATCCAGGCCATTTGGGTACGTCTGCACCCTTGTGATGCCAATCCGGGCGTGTTGGATCAGGTATTCGACCAAGTAGTGAACCTGGGCTACAACCGCGTCTTTATCGAGACCTTTTACGATGGCCGCTCTATTTTGCCGGATGGCGCAGGGGGGATCTGGCCCAGCTTACAGCCCAACGCCGACTTGTTGGATCTGGCTCTGAAGGCGGCACGACGCCGCGGCTTATCTGCCTATGCCTGGGTGTTTTCCCTCAATTTCGGTTACAGCTACGGACAACGGCCCGATCGACAGGTGGCCCTGGCCCGCAACGGTCGCGGCATCACCACCGTCTTGGATCCCGCTACAGCCCTTTCGGAAGACCTGGGCAGTCCTGGCGAGGTATTTGTGGATCCCTTTCATCCCTTGGCACGGCGGGATTTTGCCGAGTTAGTCCGCCGCATCCTACAGCGACAGCCGGATGGGATCCTTTTCGACTACATTCGCTATCCGCGTGGCTCAGGGGGATCCAGCGTGGCGGCCACCGTCCGAGACTTGTGGATTCACGGAGAGGCCGCTCGGAAAGCCTACCTCGATTTGGCAGAAAATCCAGCGGGTCGGGCGCTGCTGGAGCGCTATTTGAGCCAGGGCTACGTGACGGTGAGGGATGTGCAGCAGTTGGATGCCGCCTACGCCGAGGAACCCAGATGGCGTCAGCCAGGGGATCCCTGGCCCAATCCTCAGCAGGTGCTTTCCCTAGAGCTTTTGGATCGGGGTGCCCAGAGAGACAGCACAGCAACTGAGCAGCGGAGCGGAGATTTGTCCTCCATCAACTCATTGGAGTCACCGCAGCCATTGGGGGATCCCACCCCGACTCCCAGGGCCGCTCTTCGCCAAGAACGCTGGCAGCAGCAGCTTTGGCAGCTCAGCGTCGAGTTTGCCCGCTATGGGGTGCTCGATTATCTACGGCAAGTCGCCCAACCCGTCCAGAGGCTGGGGATCCCGGCGGGGGCTGTCTTCTTCCCAGAAGGCAACCAGGCAGTAGGAGAAGGATTCGACGCTCGACTACAACCCTGGGATCGCTTTGATCCGGATATGGAATGGCACCCAATGTCCTATGCCAGGTGTGAGGATGCCACTTGTGTAGCCCAGCAGGTGGAGCAGGTTTTGGCCGTAGCTTCTCCCCAAACCTTCGTTTGTCCGGCCATCGCCGGCCTATGGGGACAGTCGCAACGACAGCGCCCCAGCCTAGAAGTGCAAATGGCAGAGCTGGCCCGCCGCTTTCCGCAGTTGCCCTGTGTAAGCCATTTTGCCCTCTCTTGGATCGAGCCTGAAATGGAGCGCAGCCGTCGCACCTGTCAACTCTAACGCCCATCCCAATCTGAAAGTTAGGAATTCTGAACTTATGAGCCCTGAGCAATTTGATCTGATTAACCGCCTGTTTCAACTGACCTTTCAGATCGGGGATCGCTTGGGCTGTGAATCCTCAGATCCTGCTCAATTGTTGCTGACCAACCGGCCCAGCCTGGAATCCAGTTGCACATTCTTTCCTTCCGATTTCACCTACGAAGCCTTGGATCCCCAAGTGTGGGCCGACTACATGGCGGAAGTTCCGGCCTTAGCGCAGATGGCGAATATTTTGCAACCTTATCCTTTCACCTGTGGCATTTATCGCCAAGACGAGGTTTCGTGGTGGATTTGCGCCTTTTGGGCAGCCCAAGAGGACTTGGGAACCAACTTGCTCTTGCGCGCCCACAGAGTCGAAACTTAGGCGCTTGAGCCCTATCTCCTCTCCCTCATCGAGACGGGGATCGGCGTTACCGGAATCAAAGGGGCTGATAGCAGTCGTGGTTTTTATTACCATCTATTTCAACTGATCGCGCTAGC
>NZ_JANSIH010000429.1:0-2172 GCF_047462075.1 Synechococcus sp. R55.2 | reverse complement strand
TCAAGACGTTCCCAACCTGCTGGATAGCCTGCAAACTGACTTGGCCTTGGCTTCCGAGGAATCTGCTCCCCCCAGGTCACAAACGGTGGAGCAGTTGGCGGCCAGCCTGGAGCGCCCATCCCAACCTTCACCGCCTACCTCTGTGGGATCCCTGAACGTGGTGCCCCTAAGCGAAAACAACATAGACTCCCTGGGGCCGAACCGCGGCGAGGGAACCTTCTTAGTGCTCACCACCTACTCAGGGGCAGAGAGCTTGGCACGCGCTCGACAAGTCTCCCATGGGGCCTTTGTGAAAGATGTGGATGGCCAGAAGTTTGTGCAGTTGGCAGCATTTGAACAACTGGAATATGCCCGCTACCATGCGGAAACCCTGAAAAGCAAGGGCTTTAACGTCACGATTGCTGAGCAGTAGCTTTGAGGACTACAGATCCCGAATCCAAGGGATCCGAGAGAGAGGTAGCCGCTGCCAGATCCCTTCACTTCCTTCTGGATCGAGCAGGCGCCAGGCCAGCAACCCGGTTGCCGAGAGGAAAACCAGGGCCAGCAACAACGCAAGGGCATTCTGTAGGCTTTTCAAAAAGGGCCAGAGGCGGGCTGTGCTCGGCCCCACCTGAGCAGCTCCAGACCGCTGCCGCGCCTGGGCAGGGGGGTTCCCGGAAGCTGGAGAGGAACTCAAGGGACGGGCAGGTGGAGCGAGGGTAGAGGACGTCAACTGGGCGGCAGGAATGGGTGGCCCTGGTAACCGATTCAAAGCCATAACCACAGCCTGAGGGCGCTGCTGCTGACGCATCCACCGGTTCAGCTCTGCCAGAGAGATGGCACAGAGGTTGTTGAGACCCAGACCCTGAATTCGCCCCACCAAAGGCCGGTCGTTGCTGACCAAAACCACCAGCGTTCCCGGCTGCTGCTGGGCCAGGGCATAGGCGCATTCGGCAATCGCTTCTTCCAAACGTACCCTCATGGACTGATCGCCGGCACCAGCACCACCCACCAGGGCACGGGCTTCTGAGACGGCAAACCCTAGACTGGGCCAGTGGCGCAAAAACTCGCGGGCTGTCGATTCTTCCTGGGGATCAATGGCCTGCCGGGTCAGGCGTTCCAACTCGGCCATCACTGCCTGTGGCAGCACACACACCCCAAACCGTGCCCACTCCTGCCATAGAGCCAGACGACCGGCCAGGATCACGGGGCTGTCGAAGACGAGGAGAGGCGGGATCTCGGCCATGGGATGCGCCAGCGTTGGACTTAACCTCAATTGTGCAGCTTCCCCGAAGACTTGGGTAGCAGGGATCCCTCTGCCAGGCAGAGGCGGATGGCCAGCGGGTAGAGGCGGTGCTCCTGGGCGTGGATGCGCCGGTAAAGGGATTCCACAGTATCTTCGGGCAGAACCGGCACGGCTGCTTGGGCCACGATGGGGCCACTGTCCATTTCCAAGGTGACCCGATGGACAGTGCAGCCGGCAATTTTCACGCCGCACTTCAGGGCTTGTTCAACGGCACGCAGGCCCTTGAAACTGGGCAGCAGGCTGGGATGCAGGTTCAAGACGCGATCCGGGTAGGCGGACAACAACACCTGGGTAACCAGGCGCATCCACCCGGCCATGATCACCCATTCCACGTGATGCTGCCAGAGCACCTGGACAATGGCGGCGTCCAGATCTTCGCGACGGGGGTAGTCTCGGTGGTCGAGCAAGACGCAAGGGATCCCTCGCTTTTGGGCCCGCTGCCGCACATAAGCTTTGGGATTGTTGGTGATGACCACAGCAATCTGGGCCTGCAGTTCCCCGGCCTCAATGGCTTGGGCAATAGCTTCGAAATTGCTGCCATTGCCGGAAGCCAAAATGCCAAGGATCCCCGGTTGAGAGGGCACTTGGATCCCGTCGGGATCCGGCCAGAGTAAGCTGGGTAGGTTCATGAGCGCTTGGTGGGAAAGTCTGCAGCCCCGCTATTTTAAACCCAGACAGCCTCCCCTCTGGTTCTGGCCAGGTTGATCCAGAGAGGGATCCAAAAACTTGACCGTCGCCGGCTTTGACAGGCGCACCCGCGCCATCGAGCGCTGCACGGATCAAGCCCAAGAGGAGCTGCGGGAGATGCCTCAAGAAATGCGGAAAATGCAGCAGGAGCATGACTCTAGTCAATAATAAGCTCAACTATACTGAAAATAATGTATAAT
>NZ_JANSIH010000428.1:0-2188 GCF_047462075.1 Synechococcus sp. R55.2 | reverse complement strand
TTGCTGCTGTTTTTCCGAGTGCTGGGCAGCAGGGTCTTCGCCGTTGAGGGCTCGCGCCAGGAGAGCTACTTCGGCCAGCTTCTGTTCGGCAAAGCTGAGGACATTTCTGAGGGGTTCCGGCAACTGGGCTTCCAGAGCAGCGTCGTGGGGCACAAATTGCAACGAAGCGGAAGGCTGCACCCGTAGGTTGGGAGCTACCCCCTGCAGCTCCCGCAGGCTGGCCAAGACGGTCTCAGGCTGAACCTTCCAGACATTCCGAGCGTCCACTACGCCAGCACCTAGGATCTGGTCAGCCGGAAAGCCATAGGTTCTTACCAGATCCAGGGTGTGGCCACGGGTAAAGTCAAGGCTAATGCCGGCCACCGGCAGTTGCACCACCCAGGGGTAAGTCTCCCCCAGGTCATCGAAGTAGGTGACCAAGTGGACAGGGATCCCGGCGGTTGCCAACTGGCGGTAGCTCATTTCCACAGCTTCCCGCAGGCCACTTCCCTGGCTGGTAACCAAAATGGGATCGTGAATCTGGACTTCTGGGATCCCCAGCTGTTTTAACTCCTGGAGGAGATCCCGGTACAGAGGAAGGAGCTTTTCCAAGTCCGCCCGCAGATCCCCAGATCGCTGGCTAAGGCAGAGCAAAGTCACTGGACTGAGGACAACGGGGCTGGTGCGCTCCCCTAGGATCCCTTGGGCCCGCCGAACTCTTTCCAAAAAATCCCCAAAGTTAGGACTGGGATCGGCTTCCGGCTCAATTTCGGGTACCAAGTAGTGGTAGTTGGTGTCAAACCACTTGGTCATTTCCAAAGCCGGCAGGCCCTCCCGCCCCCGCGCCATGGCAAAGTAGCGGTCTAAACCCGACAGACCTCGGAACCGAGAGGGGATCAGCCCCAGCCAGGTGGCCCAGTCCAGTACATGGTCGTAGAGAGTCTGATCCCCTACCGCAATGTGATCAATCCCAGCTTGTAGCTGAGTCTGCCAGGCTTGAGTCTCCAAATCCCAAAAGGTAGCCAGCAGAGCCTCTGACCCTAGGGCACCACTCCAAAAGCCTTCCAAAGCTTTTTTGAGCTCGCGGCGCTTGCCCATGCGGGCATACCCCAATGTCATGGTTTGTGCAGTCATGTTGTGTGCCATCCCAAATAATGAGTTTTCTAATTTTCCTGCGTTCAATTCGCCCTCAACTGGGATCCCGCCCGCCAAGGAAGAAACCGGCTGTTCCTCTCTTGCCTCTGGAACCCCAACAAAACACTGCCTTTTGCGCAAAAAAGATACTCAACGCAGCCAGCGATCGCAGTGGCTACTTGCCAGCCTACCAATTGAAGTCAGGAAGCCTGACATCTCACTCTTTCCTTCGCGTAGGCGGGCTGTAGATCTTGATAGATCTTGGTGCAACAGCACCCAAAATTTACTCTCTCCCGGCCAACTGGCTCAGAGTCTTGCTTGGGTTCTTGGACTTATTTCTACTGCTGAGGAGTACCGAAAGCTTGTGGGAGCAACGCCGGGAAAATGCTCAGGATAACGAAAGCAGAAACGAGCTAAAGCCAAGACAGTTACCATCTGTACCTCGCAGATGTTGTGAAGTTTAGAAAAACCATCGGCGGGCATTCTGACTGACACGGTTTTGGGGGACAAGATCTGGATCGGCAGCGAATGACTCTAGAGATTTGCTGCAGGACTTCTCCTAAACCGGATCACAGCTGCGGGACAGCGGCAGATTCTCACTGCTCTTTCCCCGTTTCCTCTGGCGGCTGATCCCCGTCAGAACCGATAGCTGAGCTACATCGTATCACGGAGTTCAGAGACGGGAGTAGAGTGCTTCAATCATCACCAAGCCAGCAGCCTTTGGAGCTACCAGACCTCACCTTTCACCCAGCGGTCTTGCAGGAAGTCATCGGAATCCTCTAAGCATCCTCCCCCCCTGCATTGCTCTCAAGATAAGGCAGTGATAGCTTAGCTGCCATAAGTCTTGTCCAGGAGGCAAGGGGGTTTGCTCCTTTTTGCTGAAAAAGCGACAGATCGGGGTTTCTATGGCATCAAGCTTAAAAGTAACTGTGTGGTCTGTGGGCCTCTTCTTGCTGAGCCAGATGTGGGCTGGATGCGCTCAGAATGCTGCTGAGCGGACAGCTTTCGATCCAAAGCTAGCTGGTGGAGCGGGCCGGCCACCGGGTGGTGCGCATGGAGGGAGGGCGCCTGTATG
>NZ_JANSIH010000427.1:0-16094 GCF_047462075.1 Synechococcus sp. R55.2 | reverse complement strand
CCTGCTCTGCTCTACCAGAGAACAAAACAGGCCCGAACCTCTAGGCTGGTTTACGGCAGCCCCAATCGACCGTTACCAGTGCCTTAAATAACCGTTTCTGGTGCCCACAATGTTATTATAGCACAAGGCAAGTGAAGTCGCACATTCCTCCCGACACTGACTTTATGAGTACAGTGCGAGGCTCCTGCGATTTCTAGCTGACTTGCTCCAGGAGCTTTCTGGGTCTAGGTATAGGTGTGTTAATGCTCATTCAGCCAGATAAAAACCCTTTGGAGGTAATTATCGCTCAAAATGTTGACTATACAGACAAATTAGGGCAGCATTACACTAGGCGATGGAAAAGTCTGCTTCTTAGGTGATTATCAGTCATCTAGCTGCAGAAACACATGTTAGGCGACAGGGAGCTTTTAATGACGACCGAGTTGCTCTGTCACCAACCAGTGGCACTGATCGCCATCGCGCTGCTTGCATGCACGGTGATCGCTGCGGGCTCGGGGTACAAACTCGGTCGCAGAGGACGCCAAGCACAAAACGAGCTGACGCGAATTCAGATCGGGAGCATTCAAGCGGCAACCCTGGGACTGCTTGCCCTTCTTCTTGGATTCACCTTCGCCATGGCGCCGTCCCGATTCGAGTACCGGAAGCTAGTTCGCAAAACGGCGGCGTTGTTTGCCGAGACGTTATGTGAAAGTGCGGCTCTGCATTCTACAAGTCAACAATTAATAATGTAATAATCTGAAAGGAAATCGCAATGCCATATCAAGCCGAAATTAGTCGAGCCAATCCGAGTTGTTTCTTGTTCCTCATTGACCAGTCGGGATCGATGTCAGACCCGTTCGGTGGTAGTGGGCCAAACAAAAGAAAAGCGGATGGTGTCTCCGATGCAATCAACAAGCTGCTTCAAAACTTAGTCATCAAGTGTGCCAAGAGCGATGGAGTTCGAGACTATTACTATGTTGGCGTAATTGGTTATGGTGCTTCAGTCGGTTCAGCCTTTATGGGCTCTCTCGCTGGCAAGGATTTATCACCCATTAGCCAAATCGCAAATTCACCGGCTCGAATCGAGGAGCGTAGCAAGAAAGTGGATGATGGAGCCGGCGGGCTCGTGGAACAGACTATCAAGTTCCCAATTTGGTTTGATCCCGTCGCTAACGGAGGAACTCCAATGTGCCAAGCATTAACGCAGGCCAAGACGATCGTTCAAGACTGGATTGCCCAGCACCCTTCCTGCTTTCCTCCCATTGTGATAAACATAACAGACGGTGAGGCGACAGATGGAAACCCTTCTGATGCTGCAAACGAAATCAAATCATTAGCGAGCTCTGATGGTAACGTTTTGCTATTCAATGTTCACTTGTCTTCTCAGAAGGCTAATCCTATTGAATTTCCAGACTCCGATAGCGGACTGCCCGATGAGTTTGCCCGCTTACTCTTCAGTATGTCGAGCATACTGCCAACACACATCCAGAATGCAGCAAAACAGGAAGGATATCATATCTCGGAGGCAAGCCGTGGGTTTGTTTTCAACGCTGATATCGTTTCGGTAATTCGTTTCTTGGATATTGGAACGCGTCCAAGCAATCTGCGCTAGTTTTGGAACCTATGAGACTCTCACTACACCATTTCTGGCTGCAAAAGCTTGGCAATGAAGAAGCCGATTACGAGGACGCTTTCGCCCCCAAAATAGATGGCATAATCGATCAGGAGACTTTTGCAATAGCTATTGCCGACGGTGCAACTGAGAGTTCTTTTGCATCCGATTGGGCTAAGATGCTCACTCGTGCTTTTGTCAAAGAACGCTTCACGAACATCCAGGCTCTGCAGGCCCGCACGGAAATATTATCGAAGCGATGGCACACTTTTGTAAACCGTAGACCATTGCCTTGGTTTGCAGAAGAAAAGGTTCGCCTTGGAGCCTTCGCAACGCTGCTCGGCGTCGAACTCACCTCAAACTCAAACGATTCAAACGAATCGGGATCTTGGTCAGCAATAGCAGTCGGTGACAGTTGTCTCTTTCAAGTCCGCAATGATGATCTTGTCCTCTCTTTTCCCATTTCCAGCGCAAGCGAATTTGGAAGTTCTCCGACTTTGCTTTCCACCAATTTGGCCCGCAATTCGCAACTCTGGGAGAAAGTCAAGCGCCAAACTGCAGAATGGCAATCAGGCGATCTCTTGCTACTTGCCACAGATGCCCTCGCGTGTTGGTTCCTCACCGAGCATGAGAACAATGAAAAGCCCTGGAACATTCTCTACGGTTTTACCGAGAATTCGTCGCCTCAGGAATCATTCAAAGCGTGGGCGAATGATGCGCGTCGTTCTACCCGCCTGAAAAATGATGACATCACCTTACTCTTAGTGAGGCTCTGAATTTGTTATGCCATTACCAAGAGGCGATGAATACTTAGCTGCAGTTCAAAACCCCAGCACAGCTTTCAGCGATCCGGAATTAAAGGTTTCCATCCCAGAACCTGATCAGTTCGGAATTCCTAAGCCTTACTCCGGAGGGTTCACAACCACATTTCATCTCCGAAATCATTCGCAACATTGGGCAGTCCGCTGTTTCACCAGAGCCATTCCAGATTTGCAGAGACGCTATGAAGCTATTGGACGGTTCCTGCAATCCTGTGCAGACGGTTTTTTTGTAAAGGCCATTTGTCTTAATCAAGGAATTAGAGTTGGCAGCCAGTGGCATCCCATCATAAAGATGCAGTGGCTCGATGGCGAAACTCTGAACACCTTCATCGACCGCAATATCTCTACGCCTGGAGTGATTTCTAAGCTTATTCCAGAGTTTGTCGATTTGGTGAAACGTCTTGAAAGCCTCAAAGTAGCTCACGGGGATCTCCAGCACGGTAATATTCTCGTCAAGCAAGGGAAGCTCTACCTTATCGATTACGATGGATTCTACCTCCCCGAACTCTCCAGCCTTAAGACAAATGAGATCGGACATCTTAACTATCAGCATCCTTCAAGAACCGCTGCTCATTACAATTCAACGATTGACCGGTTTTCGGCCATCGTGATATATCTCGGTCTTTCAGCGGTCGCCGCTTCGCCCCCTCTCTGGCACAAGTACAACAACAGCGAGAATATCCTATTTTGCTCAAATGACTTTGCAGATGTCGAGTCATCTCCACTTCTCATTGACATTTCTAGAATCTCCCAACTTGCCCCTCTTGTGGAGAGATTCAGGGGTGTTTGCAGGCTCGAATTCGATAAAGTTCCGTCTCTTGATCAGTTCATTTCTGGCAACTTCACCTTTCCAAAGATCACAGTCCGCCCTCCCGCTCCAGCCGTTACTGTTCCCCAAAGGCGCAGCCAGTATCCAGTCATTGACGCTTTTCTTTCTGGCTCACTCTCAGAACATATCGGCGACCGGGTGGAAGTAATCGGACTGATTACCGATTACCATTCTGCACAAACTAAGCACGGACAACCTTACATATTCCTCAACTTCGGTTCTTACCCACACCAAACCTTTACACTTGTTTTGTGGTCTACTTCCCTGGCTGCGTTCCGCCGTGATAAAGTTGATCCTCTTTCTCTCGTTCACAAGTGGGTCAAAGTTACTGGCGTAATTGGTAGGTATCAGGACAGACTGCAGATGACAATTGAACTTCCGTCTCAAATTCAAATATTGTCAGGCGAGGGAGAAGCTCGCCAATGGCTTGGAGTCAAGCCGTCTGTATCGCCATCTCCACAGATTCGACGCCCAATTTCACAACCTGACGAATCAGTTTTTAATACTATCTATTCGGGCAAACGTGCTACTCCTAGTGGTACTCAGTCATCGACCACATCTCCGTCAAAGAAATTTGATTCTTCACTTTTTAATACTATCTATTCGGGCAGACGTGCTACTCCTGGTGGTACTCCGTCATCGACCACATCTCCGTCAAAGAAATTTGATTCTTCCCACGGCATCCTTGGCGGATTAATACTCGGAATCGTCGGTGCATTAGTTTTGGGTTTCTGGGGTTTCGTGGCAGGCGCCGTGCTCGGTTACCAAATTGGCAAGCGATTATGAAAGGACAACACACTCTATGAGCTGGCGATTCAGAAAAATCTTCCGTTGGGGTCCATTCCGCACCACTTGGACAAAACGAGGCTGGGGATCCTGATGCTTTTGGGGCTGATGGGTTACCCAACATAACAAGTCACTGCACCCGACTTGATGCTAATCTTTGAACAGTACCCAAACCTACTGGCGGCGGGTGAGTTTAGCCGTTAGCCAGCGCGACTTAATCTCAAGTGTAATAATATCCAACATCGAGGAGTTGGAAAGATGAACACAGTGATTACCATTCCTCTGGATGCAGATACAGCGAGACTTTACAGTCAAATTCCTGCTGACCTGCAAAGAAAGTTTCAGTTGTTACTTAACCTTTGGCTGCGCGACCTCATCGTACCACCGCGTCCCCTTCAGGTTGTCATAGATGAAATCAGCCAAAAAGCACAGGAGCGTGGCTTAACTCCTGAGATACTGGAATCTCTGCTGAATGTCGAATGAACCATGCTTTGTTTTTGATACCAATGTTGTTATCAGTGCGCTCCTGTTGAGATGTTCTGTCACTCGTCAAGTCTTTGACAGGGCAACACAGAGAGGCAAATTGCTTATCTCACGTGTGGCCGTTGAAGAATTGAGCGATGTCCTGCGGCGCAAAGGATTTGAAAGGTATATAACCGAGGAAGAACGGATGGAGTTCTTGAGCACTTTTGTTAGAGATGGCGTCTTGGTGGAGATTGTAGAGCGCGTGGCGACGTGTCGTGATCCCAAAGACGACAAGTTTCTTGAACTGGCTGTTAATGGCAAGGCAAGATGTGCGTGCCGTTAGATGTACCCAGAGACAAGATGATGAGCAAGCTCAAATGCCCTCATTGCGGGAACCCAGGGATCCCTGTCCTCTGCAAGGTGTGCCTCGGCTCAACTGTGCCTGCGACCTGCAAAGCGTTATGAATCTTTGTTTGAGTCGTAATTGAGAGGAAATAGGTGAGCTATAATTCCTAATGGACTTTTCTTTTCATTGCAGGTTGGGTAATGCAAAAACAGGAAGTCCTTACATTACTGGCAAATCACCAGAACACTCTGAAGGACTTTGGCGTAAAGTCTCTAATGCTCTTTGGTTCAGTAGCAAGGGATGAAGCGCAAACAGACAGTGATATCGATCTGCTAGTAGAGTTTGACCGTCCAGTTGGATTGTTCACTTTTGTACGCTTGAAACGATATCTAGAGGAAATTTTAGAGAGTCCGGTTGATCTAGGTACGCCTGACTCCCTCAAGCCCTATCTGCAAGAATCCGTTCTCCGGGAGGTGGTTCGTGCCTTCTAGAGATTGGCAGAACAGAGTAAGAGACGTGCTAGCTGCGATTGAAGAGATCCGAGAGTTTATAAAAGACATCATGTTCGATGAATTTCAAGTCGATCGAAAGACAGTTGGGGCAGTTTTGTATAATCTTGCAATTATTGGTGAAGCAGTTCGCGGCATTCCACCAGAGGTGGAGGCTTCGCATCCTGAAATTCCATGGGACGAAATGCGGGTCCATGGGACGAAATGCGGGGAATGCGGAATATTGTGATCCATGAGTATTTTCAAGTGAGTTTGTCCATCATCTGGCAAACGATTCAAGAAGATCTTATTTTATTAGAAACCTCTCTTCGACAATTGATCAACCCTTAAGAGAAATGTATAATGTCGGAAGTAACAGCAGCATTAGACCTCACCTCATGCCCGGCTCCGATCCAGCGCGCCCATTTACTGTGGTGGTTGCCGACAACTTCCACTATGTGGAGAAATATAAAGAGTACGAGTACGGAAAGTTTGAGACCCTCGAAGCCGCAATTGCCGCTTGTAAGCGTATCGTCGACGAGTTTTTGATTGAGGCTTTGCGGCCCAGCATGACTGCTGACGAGCTCTACAGCGAATACACTTCGTTTGGAGACGACCCGTACATCGTTGGCTCGGAGGAGCCGGAAGTTCCCTTCTCAGCCCGTACCTAAGCAAAGGCGCGGTGTCTGGAGTTATGTGGATCCCAATCTGCACAAAACGCTGATGAGGATGAATCCGACAAATTGCCGGAGCAGCATCGGAAATAGAGGCAATTAAGTTAGATGAGGATCCCTCTGGGCCAGGATATATGGTTGTTTCAGACTGCAGGAAAGCAACTTGGGGATCCCAGGTTCCCCTAGTCTGCTTTGGGAGACAGATAAGGGGTATGTTTGTGTTGGCCGGTTAGAGATCGAAGGCAGGGCAAATGTCCCAGACTTATTCGGAATGACTATACCTCTACAGGGGCTGAAGTCGGTGTTGCCAGGGAAAGTCGTATCATTGCTAGATTGAAGTCATGGGATCCCTGACTCTACCCGGTAGAACTGAACTTTATGACCGTCCCTCTGATTCACAACCGTGACGTTCTAGAGAGCCGTCTCAAGGAGATTCCTGCTGAACCCGGCGTATATTTAATGCGAGATGCCACGGATCAGATCCTCTATGTAGGCAAGTCCAAGAAATTGCGCTCTCGCGTGCGATCTTATTTCCGCTTCACCGGCGACCTGTCCCCTCGCATTCAGCGCATGGTAGCTCAGGTTTGCGAGATCGAGTTTATCGTAACCGACAATGAAAGTGAAGCCCTAGCCCTAGAAGACAATCTGATTAAGACCCATCAGCCCCCTTATAATGTTCTCCTTAAGGACGATAAAAAGTATCCCTATTTGTGCATTACCTGGTCAGAGCCTTATCCCCAGCTTTACATCACCCGCCATCGTCGCCTTGATCGGAATCAAGATAAATATTACGGCCCCTACACGGATGTTGGTCTATTGCGCCACACCCTTGGACTGGTCAAACGGATTTTTCCCTTGCGCCAACGGCCCAAACCTCTGTACAAAGATCGCACCTGTTTGAACTACGACATTGGGCGCTGCCCCGGAGTATGCCAAGGCTTGATCAGCCCAGAAGAGTATCGCAAAACGCTGACTCAAGTGGCCATGATCTTCCAAGGCCAGACAGATGAGCTGATCCGAGAGCTGCAGGAGAAGATGATCCAGGCCGCCGAACAGGAAAATTATGAGGCAGCCGCACGATATCGGGATCAAATTCGCGGTTTGGAACAATTGGGAGAATCCCAGAAGGTCTCTTTGCCTAACTCTACCGTCAGCCGTGATGCTCTGGCCTTGGCCATGAATGATTCACGAGCCTGCATTCAATTGTTTCAGGTGCGGGCAGGCAAGTTGGTGGGGCGGCTGGGGTTTGTGGCCGAAAACCGCGGTGACGACCCAGGCCTTATCTTGCAGCGGGCTTTACAAGAGCATTATCAATACTGCGATCCGGTGGAAATTCCCTCTGAGATTTTGACCCAGTATGAATTGCCCGATCACGATTTTCTGGAGTCTTGGCTGAGTCAGAAAAAAGGCCGCAAGGTCAGCCTCATTGCTCCCCAACGGCAGAGCAAAGCCGAGCTGATCGAGTTGGTCGAGCGGAATGCCGAACTGGAGCTAACCCGCGCCCAGCGCTTGGCGGATCGGGATGCCGCGGCCTTGGAGCGCTTGGCAGAAGTCTTGGATTTGCCGGATGTGCCCCGCCGTCTAGAAGCCTACGATATTTCCCACATCCAGGGATCCGATGCTGTGGCCAGTCAGGTGGTGTTTATCGATGGCCTGCCTGCCAAACAGCACTACCGCCGCTACAAGATTCGCAACCCTGAGGTGCGCCCCGGTCACTCCGATGATTTTGCCAGCCATGCAGAAGTGGCCCGGCGTCGCTTCAGCAAAATGACCCCTGAGGATCAGCCGGATTTGGTGCTCATCGACGGGGGCAAGGGGCAGTTGTCGGCAGTCATGGCCGTCTTGGCGGATTTGGGGCTGGATCACCTGCCGGTGATTGCCTTGGCCAAACGAGAAGAAGAGATCTTTCTGCCGGGGGATCCCGTGCCCCTGCGGTTGCCGGCCCAAGATCCGGCTCGCTTGTTGTTGCAACGCCTGCGAGATGAGGCCCACCGATTTGCTCTCGCCTTTCATCGCCAGCAACGGAAAGCGCGTCAACATGCCTCTACGCTGGACGAGATCCCCGGCTTGGGCAAGTATCGGCAAAAGCTGCTGATGGAAGAATTTCGGTCGATTGCCCGCATTCAGGTGGCTTCAGAAGACCAGTTGGCTCAAGTGCCCGGCATTGGCCCGAAGATTGCCCGACAGATTTACCGCTACTTTCACCCGGAAACTCAGGCGGGATCCCCGGAGACAGCGCAGGTGGAGTAGTTGAGAATCCGCGCAGGGATCCCTGCTCCCCCAGCACTCGGTGGGGTGATATCCACAGAAGCCTGAGCACCCTTCCTCGCCCGTGATTTTACGGGGTTAGGGGGGAACTTGTAGTGCGGGAAACATCGCTTAAGGCAGAAATGATACATAATCCCAAGGACAGGTGTTCTCAGTGCCCTGGTACTGCTTGCCAATAGGGGATCCTGATGCTGGCCGAACTTGATGTGCTCCTGGAAAATGCCCCCATTGGGATCTTTCGTGTGGATCTGCAGGGACGATACCGGTTTGCAAATGCCAAGCTTGCCGAGATATATGGCTATGCCTCCTCCGCTCATCTGATGCGCCATCTGTCGGATTTTGGCCATCGTCTTTATGTCGATGCTGCCGGTCGTCGTCAGATTTTCCAGGATCTGCTTGCAGGCAAAGTCGGCGACGGGAGAGTGGCGCGAGAGTTTTTGATCCACAGTCGCAAGGGCTTGGACTTGTGGGTGCGAGAACAAATTCAAGTTGTCCGCAATCCGGCAGGGGATCCCCTCTGTTTTGAGGGGTATGTGGAAGATATCACGGCGCGGAAGCAGGCTGAACAAGCGCTTGCAGAGAGCCAACTCCGCTACAAAAGGTTGGTTTGTGCTATCCCACAAGCCTTAATGATCTTTAGCCAAGAAGGCAAATGCCTGGAGCTGATTTCTTCCCCGGAGAATGCTTGTGTTGCCTCACTCTCAGCAGAGCATATTCAGGGAAAAGCAGTGGGAGAGCTGTTCGGCCCTGAGGTTGGCGATCAACTGCAGAGGCTGATTGACCGTTGCTTGAGCAGCGGATCCCGGCAAACCTTGGAATATCCCCTAACCAACTCAGCGGGAGAGCTCCGTTACCAAGAAATTTGCATAGTTCCCTACGGAGCAGATTGCGTGCTTGGCTGCATTCAAGATATTACCGAGCGTAAGCGTCTAGAGCTGGCTTTGTTGGAGATTCAACAGCGATTCTGGGGTATTGTAGAGTCCTGCAATTTGGGCATTTCTCTGCTGCCTCTTGAGCCAGAAGCTAGTCCGCATGGCATGAACTCAGCCCTCAAGGATATAACAGGATATTCTGCAGAGGAATTGAAGGCTTTGCCTCTGGAGGCTTGTATCCCAGACTTGGCCGATGTTGAAACTCTAAAAAAACTTTGGCAGGAGTTGGTTGATGGCCGGCGCAGTCATTATGAATGGGAACATCCCTACACCCGTAAGAATGGCCAAATCATCTGGGTAAAGTCTCAGGTTTATGTTGTGAGAGATGAAGAACAAAAGCCTCTGTTTGCCGTTTACTTCCTGGATGATATTAGCGAGCGCCGATCCATCAAATCTGCTCTTGAGGAAATTCAAAACCAATTGCAGGGGATCTTCAACTTCTGTAGCCAAGGGATTGCTCTGATGAGCTTGGATCCTGATCCCCGGTATCTCAGCCTCAACCCGGCAATGGCAGAGATTACAGGGTACAGCGAGGAAGATTGGTCAGCTCTGAAAGCGGAAGATTACACTCCCTATCCCGAAGACCGAGAACGGGGCGAGATACTCTGGAATGAACTGCTTTCCGGGTACACCAACAACTATGAATATGAAAAGGTGATTTGCCGTAAAGATGGCAGAGAGATCTGGGTTCGCTTACAACTCTTCGCGGTGCGAAACGCTCAAAACGAGCCTCTGTTTGCCATCCAATTTCTAGAAGATATTTCCGAGCGAAAAAGGGCCGAAACTCACCTGCGAGAAAGTTTGGCCGATCTGGCCCGCAGCGAAGCACGTTACCGCGCTCTTTACGAAGCGATCCCAGATATGCTTTTGCAAGTGGATCGGCAAGGGCTAGTCTTGTCCTATAAGCCCCCCAGAGGATTTGCATCCGCCTATCCCGATGACCGCTATCTCAACCAATACATTCAAGATCTGTTTCCAGAGCATTGGAAAACCTACTTTGCCCCTTTGCTAGAGAAAGCCTTTCAAACGGGAGAAATTCAGGTTATTGAATATCCGCTTCCTCAAATTTCTCAAGACGCGGCGGAAGCATTGCCGGAATATCGCGAGGCCCGTCTGTTGCCCTTTGGGCCGGATGAGGCCATTGTTTTGGTGCGCGATATCACCCTGCGCAAGCGCCTGGAGCTGGCCCAGCAAACACGAGAAGCTGAATTAACAGCCCTGGTGCAACAGCGAACCCAGCAACTGGAACGCAGTCTGCAGTTTGAATCGATTCTGCGCCGCCTTACCCATCAGATACGGGCAACTCTGGACGAAAAGCAGATCTTGCAGACGGTTGTGAACGAGCTGGGGAAATTTTTGGGCGTTCTTTTTTGCAATGTCGGCCTTTACGATAGCCGCCGAACCTACTCCCTGATCAGCTATGAATACACGACGCTTTCGACCTCTGGGATCGGCGCTCGGGTTCAGATGAAAGATTTTCCCCTCTTCTACGAACAGCTATGGCGAGGCTGGTGCTTTCAACTGTGCGCCCGGGATCGTCAACGGGATCCCGACACTTTGCCCCCTTATTTGACCAAGCTGGCCTGCCCCATTGCGGACGATCAGGGCATTCTTGGGGATCTGTGGCTGGCTCGGCCTCCTGAGGAGAGTTTTAGCGATTGGGAAATCGATTTGGCCCAGCAAATGGCGGCCCAGTGCGCGATTGCCTTGCGACAGGCCAGGCTCTACCTCAGCAGCCAGGCTCAGGTGACGGAATTGAAAAAACTCAGCCAAATTAGGGATAACTTCCTGGCCGCCGTCTCCCATGAGCTGCGCACTCCCCTTACCAGCATTAGCCTCTCGGTTCACCTGCTGAAACTGAGCCATCAAGTTTCTCCTCTCACCCCCAAGCAAATCCAGTATCTTGAGGTTCTGGAGCAGGCGTGCGAGCGAGAGATCTCCCTAATTAACGATCTTCTGGATCTACAAAATTTGTCGGGCAATACGCTCAAGCTGCCCTCTGAGCAGGTTAACCTGCCTCTCCTTTTGGCACCTCTTATCAATCGGTTCCAAGACCGGATGCGCAAGCGGCAGCAAACCCTAGAAGTTCACTGGGATCCCCACCTGCCCTATCTGCACACCCATCCCCGCCTGTTGGAACGCTTGGTCTGTGAGCTTTTGACCAATGCCCACAAATTCACGCCCGCCGGCGAACACATTGTCCTAGAGGCTGTTGCTTTGGGTTCCGACCGCTGGGAGCTGCGCTTGACCAACACGGGCACCACCATTCCCCTCGAAGAACAAGAACGCATTTTCGAGCAGTTTTATCGCATCCCCCACTCGGATCCCTGGCAGCAGGGGGGAACAGGCTTGGGATTGGCTCTGGCCCAAGCCATTGCCAACCACTTGGGCGGCTCTTTGCAGGTGGAAAGCACTGCCCACCAAACCACGTTTATTCTTCGCTTGCCCGCAGCAGAATCTTGTTGACGATTCGGTTTGGGCCACTTATGGTGAGATTTACCATATGGGGGGCAGGGTGAAGGTAGCGCTGTTGCAACTGAACTACATCGTCGGCGATCTAAGCGGAAATGCCGAGCGCATCCGTTCGGCAGTCGAGGCAGTGGCGGCGGCGGGAGCAGAGTTGGCCATCACCTCGGAGCTGGCGTTGCTGGGATATCCACCCCGCGATTTGTTGCTCTACCCGGCCCTGATCGAGAGAGCGAACCAAGTTTTGCAGCACTTGGCCAGTCGGCTACAGGCCAGCATTCCGGTGGTCGTGGGATCCGTGCAGCCCAATCCTCTGCCTGAGGGTCGGCCCCTTTACAATGCTGCTGCCTGGCTGGAGGGGGGCCAGATCCGCCACTGGTTTCAGAAGTCGCTCTTGCCCACCTACGATGTCTTCGATGAGGATCGCTATTTTGAGCCGGGATCCCAGCCCCAACCCATCGAGTACCGTGGCCGCCGCCTGGGCTTTACCATTTGTGAAGACATTTGGAACGACCGCGACTTTTGGCAGCACCGCCGCTACCACTGGGATCCGGTGGAAGAGATGGCCCGCTGCGGTGCCGACCTGCTGATTAACCTCTCGGCTTCCCCCTTCAGCCTGGGCAAACAGAAGTTGCGGGTGGAGATGCTGGGATCCCTGGCCCGCAAGCACGCCCTGCCCATTCTCTACGTCAATCAGGTGGGGGGCAATGATGATTTGATCTTCGATGGGGCCAGTTGCGCCCTGGATCGCTGGGGTCGGGTTGTGGCCCAAGCGGCTGCCTTTCAGCCGGATCACCTCATCCTGGATGTGGACGAGTTGACGCAGTCTCCCAACCCAGACCAGAGCCCACCGACCGCGGGATCCCGCTGGCCGACCGAACCAGAAGCCGAGCTGTACGAAGCCTTGGTTTTGGGCACCCGCGATTACGTCAGCAAATGTGGCTTTCGCGAGGTGGTATTGGGCCTGTCGGGAGGGATCGATTCTGCCGTCACTGCTGTGATTGCTGCCGATGCTTTGGGGCCGGAGCGGGTGCTGGGGGTGCTCATGCCCTCTCCCTATTCCAGCCCTGGCAGCCTGACCGATGCCTACCAACTGGCGCAAAACTTGGGGATCCCTACCCTAAAGCTGCCCATTCAGCCCATCATGGAGAGCTACCACCAGCTTTTGGCAGAGCCCTTTGCCGGCCTCCCCCCAGACATCACGGAAGAAAACCTGCAATCTCGCATTCGCGGCACCCTCCTCATGGCCCTTTCCAACAAGTTCGGGCGGCTGCTGCTGACCACAGGCAACAAATCAGAGCTAGCAGTGGGCTACTGCACCATTTACGGGGATATGTCCGGCGGCCTGGCGGTGATTTCCGATGTGCCCAAGACCTGGGTGTACCGCTTGGCTCGCTGGATCAACCGACAGCAGGAGCGGATCCCGCTTGCTACGCTGACCAAGCCCCCCTCAGCGGAATTGCGACCCGGCCAACAAGATAGCGACAGCTTGCCCCCCTACGATTTGCTGGACAAGATCCTGCAGCGGCACATCGAGCAGCATCAATCCGGCCCCGAGTTGGTGGCTCAAGGGTTCGATCCCGACACGGTGCAGCACGTGCTGCGGCTGGTTCAGAATGCCGAGTTCAAGCGACACCAAGCTCCCCCTGGGCTGCGCATCACCGATCGCGCCTTCGGCACCGGCTGGCGGATGCCAATCGCCAAGCGTCAAGAAGGGATCATCTAATGGAACTAGTGGGATACCCTCACACCAGCTCCTCCCTCAGAGGGAGAAAGGGAAAGATTCGGCGCTGTCGGAATTGCTTGGAGTAGTTGGTGCCCGCTCAAGCCTTGTTGCCATTCAGAACGGCTACAACTGGTGCAGTCACGCTTCCTGCTCAATACCCTGCTCAATACAATAAAGGGCCTGCAAGCCAGCAGACCCAAGGAAAAGCCAAAAGGCGGTAAGTTGAGGTCTCTTAGATCAGGCCCAGCCAGGAAGCAACGCCTTGGCCCGTCACCGCTTCGATGACAATGGCCAACACAAAGCCAATCATGGCAGCCCGACCGTTGAGGCGCTCGGCATACTCGTTAAAGCCAAACTTGGGCTCAGACAAATTGGGGTTAGACATGAGAACCTCCAGGGTAGATGGGAACGACAGGGAGTGGGATCCGTAAAGAACGAAAACGAGAACGGCACTTGACCTTCAGTATAGTTTGCATTTCTTCATGATCGCAAGCAAGGTGGTCACCCGCTGCCGATGGCGGCGATGATCTGCCGCGCCAGGGGAATGGCCGCCTCATAGGCTTTGCCCTGATGCAGGTGCAGCACCAGCGTCCAGTTGGGATCCGGCAGGGGCCAAAAGGCCAGCAACCAGGCTTGAAAATCTTCTGCCCAGAGAATTGGTCGTCCTCGTCGTTGAGGATTGAGGATGGTGCCAGACTTGGCTGCCACTGGGATCCCTTCTGGGGCAATGCCGCGACAGGTGCCCGCTGTTGCTGCCAGGCTCATGCCAGCATGGAGAGCCTCCCAAATCCACTCCGGTAAAGAGAGGGCAGGCAGGGAGACCTCGCCAGAAAGGGGAACACCGCGGCGGGCAATCACGCCCCCATAAACCAACAGCTCCCAGGGATCCACCGGCCCAGCCAGACCGGTCGCCAAGAGCGGAGCCGGAGTTGTATTCTGCACACTCCCTAGGCCGAAGCGCCGCAGCCACTCCACCAGGGTATCGGCCCCTAGCTCCCAGCCCAACTGGTAGAAGTACACATTGCAGGACTGGGCCAGGGCTTGGCGCAAGTTCAAGGTTCCATGTCCGCGGGGATCCCAGCAGGGTAGGCGGCCCAACCCCAGTTGCGGCGGCGGATCCCACCAACCCGGGCAGTGGATCAAGCGCTCGCCGGAGCTGATCCCAGTCTGCAGAGCAGCGGCGGCAACGGCACACTTGACGGTTGAGCCAGGGCTGGCCCTGATTCTGGAAGCCTGCTCCGGCTGCCAAACCCTTGTTAAACGACCGGTGTTCAGGTTGAGGACGGCGGCAAAATCGCGCGGATGGGGCAGCCCTGCAGATTTCCCCTGCAAGCCCCAGGTCAAAGCAGAACCCAACAGCCAGGCTCCACAGGTGCGACGGTTCATCTGCTGTTGGCCCCGAAAACCCAGCCAGACAAAAGCGGATCCCTGTTACAAAAATTCGGAAATCGCAGCCTTCTCACGGACTAGGGTAATCTGAGTTCAGGTCAATGGAGATAACCCTCATGGCAATTCAGCGTGGTGCCAAAGTCCGTGTGCTGCGGAAAGAATCCTACTGGTACCGGGATGTGGGAACGGTTGCGGCGGTGGATACCAGCGGCATTCTCTACCCGGTGATCGTTCGTTTCGACAAGATCAACTACTACAACATCAACACCAACAACTTCCGCGAAGATGAACTGGAAGTGTTGGAAGCTCCCAAAGCCAAGGCCAAAGCTGCGGCCAGCTAAGCCAAAGTTCTGATGCCGGGGACTGTGTTCTTGAGCAAGTCGTTCTGTGCCTGAACTGCCGGAAGTTGAAACAGTTCGGCAAGATTTGCAACGCCTCACCCTGGGGCCGCGGATACTTGCGGTGGAGGTGCTCCTGGCCCGCACCATTGCCTACCCTGCAGGGGAGATGTTTGGGCGGAGCTTGATTGGCACCCGTTTTACCCAGTGGCAGCGGCGAGGAAAGTATCTCCTGGGATCCCTGGATTCGAGAGCTGTTCTGGGCGTGCATCTGCGCATGACCGGGCAGTTGCTCTGGGTACAGGGATCCACGCCCTTATCGGCTCATACTCGCGTTCGCCTGGCCTTCGAGCCAGGGTGGGACTTGCGCTTTGTGGATCAGCGCACCTTTGGCCAGATGTGGCTGGTGCCTGCCGGTGTTGAGCTGGAGGCGGTGATCCCCACCCTGCAGACTTTGGGGCCGGAGCCCTTTTCGCCAGCTTTTTCTGAGGCCTATTTCCAGGCTGCCCTGCAGAAGAGCCGCCGTCTTATTAAAACCGCGCTGCTGGATCAATCGCTGGTAGCCGGGGTGGGCAACATTTACGCCGACGAAGCCCTGTTTCTGAGCGGCATTCACCCTTTGACGCCAGCAGTTCAGCTTTCGGATGTGGCCAAGGCACGCCTGCGAGAAGCTTTGATCGAGGTGTTACGGGCCGGGCTGGAGCAGCGGGGCACCACCTTGCGGGATTACCGGGATCTGCGTGGGCTCAACGGCAACTATCAAGGGCAAGCGTGGGTGTACGGTCGGGAAGGGGATCCCTGTCGCCTCTGTGGCACCCCAATTCAGCGGATGAAGCTGGCAGGTCGGTCGGCTCACTTTTGCCCCCACTGCCAGCCACTCAAAACCCCCCTCTCCCTTGGGGAGAGGGGTTGGGGGTGTGGGGGAGCGCTGGGGCTCCGGCGCAGCTACCATAGCCAGTGCAGGGGATCCGGTGA
>NZ_JANSIH010000426.1:0-2198 GCF_047462075.1 Synechococcus sp. R55.2 | reverse complement strand
TTATATTTTTGGATTCTTAGTGTTAGAAGTTATCGAAAGTAAGTCTGTTTCCTTGGCGAGATCAGTCCTCGACTCCTGTGAAGTTGCATTTGTTGCACCTATCTCTGCCGTTGAGCTCGCCTCTCTCTGCCCCGCAACTGGAGCAATCCCTCTGTCAGCAAGTTGACCGGGAGCTGGGCCAGCCGGCTCGGCTTCTGCGCTGGAGCTTGACGGCGGTGGAGGGGGATAGAGCCTGGGTTGAGGTGGTCGCCACCACTGATGAGGGCTACTCGGATTTAGACTAGGACAACTCACTCTTAGTCAGCTTCTTGACAGACGTCTGCAAGAGTTTTCCCAATACCCCAGTGGTCTCAGACCAATCGAGAACCAACAGTTTCATTGCTACGTTAAAGAGATGGTTCATATTGATTGATGGAAATGGCTATCGGTACCCTTGCCCATTTTTGTCGTTTGGCCAATGTCTGTCTCTGCATCTGAACCAACTCCGGCTCCACTGCTGGCCGAGCAGCACCCCCCTGTCGCCCTCACCATCGCTGGATCCGACAGTGGTGGGGGAGCAGGGATCCAAGCGGATCTGCGCACCTTTGCTTTCCAACGGGTACACGGTACCTCTGCCCTGACCTGCGTGACTGCCCAAAATACCCTTGGGGTGAGCCGGGTCGATGCGCTGCCCCCCGAAGCCGTGGCCGCCCAAATTGAGGCCGTGGTGCAGGACATCGGGGTGCAAGGGATCAAGACGGGCATGTTGCTGAATGCCGAGATCGTGCTGGAGGTAGCCCGTCAGGTGGAGCGCTGGGCGTTGCGGCCTCTGGTGGTGGATCCGGTGATGGTGTCCCGCACGGGAGCAAAGTTGCTGGCAGATGAAGCCATTCAGGCCATCCGCGAGCGGCTGATCCCCTTGGCCCAGGTGCTGACCCCCAATCGCTATGAGGCGCAAATTTTAACGGGGCTGCAGCTGCAGTCCCTGGCGGATATGCAAACGGCGGCTCAGCAGATTCGCACCCTGGGCTGTGGAGCGGTGTTGGTCAAAGGCGGAGGCATGCCGGGGGAACTGCAGGGGGTGGATGTGTGGTTCGATGGCGAGCGACTGGAAGTGCTGAAAACAGAGCGGATCCCCACCCGCCACACCCACGGCACCGGCTGTACCCTCTCGGCGGCCATTGCAGCACAGATGGCCTGGGGCAGGGATCCCTTGGCGGCCACAGTGGCGGCCAAAGCCTATGTAACAGAAGCGCTGCGACATCCTTTGGCCATCGGGTCAGGGCAGGGGCCGGTGGGGCACTTCTACCCGCTTCTGTCCGGGATTGGCAAACCTGTGCCATAAGAGAGAGGTCACTCTCTCTGGCTGCTATGGCTAGCCCGTCGAATCTTTCTCAGAAGGGATCCCTGCCCAAATGGCGGCTTTGGCTACCCCTCCTGCTGCAACTGGGTATCGTTCTGCTGATACCGTCTCGGCAAGCGCTGACTCTTGCTGTCGGAACCACGATCTACCTGCAAACGGCCCCCGTGGATCCCTATGACCTTTTGCGGGGCCGGTACGTGACCTTGGGCTACGTCGTCGCTCGACGCTCCACCCTAGAGCAACTGCCGGGTTGGTTACCTGATTTGGAGACGCCAGGGATCCTTTATCTGCGCTTGGCTCCCCCCGCAGGGGATCCCACTCAACCTTGGCAAGCAATCGGTGTCAGCCGGGAGATGCCCAAAGATTTGCAGCCTGAAGAGAAAGTGCTGCGAGGCTGGTTTGACGGGCAGCAGCTCAAGTTGGGAATCGAAGAATTTTTTATTCCCGAAGCGATTGGAGATGCCTTGGAAGAGGATATTCGGCATTACCCTGAAGCCACGCGGGCAGAAGTGAAAGTGGATCCCTGGGGCAAGGCAGCATTGGTCGGCCTCTGGGTAGGGGAGCATCGGTACTAAGTGCTCATTCTGCCCGGCTTTAACGCTTTAACAATTAATCACCATATTCTGACATCCGAGCCCGAAGGAGAGCCGGAAAACTGAATGGGGCAGGGATCCCTATCACTTGCCCCTCGAAACCCTGAAGATGGCGAGAACCGGAGCTGTGCCATTGAGGAGCTTGCTAAGTGCTGCACAGCCTTGCTCAACACCTGAATTAGGGTCATCCCAATTGGGTCAAACTTCTTCAGCTAGAAATCGCAGGAGCCCCGCACTGTACCCGTAGGGTCAGTGCCGGGAGG
>NZ_JANSIH010000425.1:0-2212 GCF_047462075.1 Synechococcus sp. R55.2 | reverse complement strand
CATCCTGCACAAAGCCGTCGTCGATGCTGCCATCGCAGAAATCGGCAGAGAGGATGTTCACCGAGTCGCCCAACACGTCGCTGGGCCGCCAGAGATCCTGCGCCGCCCGGGCAAAGCGCCGATCTTCATTGGCCCGCAGCCGCCCGTAGAAGTTGCTGTAGAGGCCATCTGCTCCGAAGTTAAGAAGAGTTGTGAACTCCTCCAGCCGCTGCCCGTTCCTCGTCTGGTGCAGGTTAAAGTCCCCTTGGATGTAAACGGGGTTGTCGGAAACGAAGGAGAGGCCAAAAATCGCGTCATCAGGGTTGAACCCGCCGCGGGCCAGCACCGCCCCGTTGCGCAGCCGGAAGCCGTAGGGCCGCCGATCCGGATCGG
Source organism: Synechococcus sp. R55.2 (assembly GCF_047462075.1). NCBI lineage: Bacteria > Bacillati > Cyanobacteriota > Cyanophyceae > Synechococcales > Synechococcaceae > Synechococcus > Synechococcus sp. R55.2. The sequence continues at coordinate 1,840 of NZ_JANSIH010000425.1, read as the reverse complement.
CATAGTAGTCCACCGGTTTGGGGCTGAGTCCACCTGGATTGGAAACAGGGGGATCCCAGACCGTTTGGCCATTGGCCGTGTCTCGATTCGGCTGACCGGCGTTCATAATACCGGCGCTGCCCAAAGTGCCGCGGGCGTTTGCCTCTTGCCAAGCTTGTTGATAGGCAGCAAAGGTGCCCAAGGGCGGGCGGGCAATGGCATCCTCCCGTACCGCATCTTCCCGGAAGGCGTAGAAAATCCCCCCTTCTCGGTTCTCGCCAATGCCGGCAGGCAGCCAAGTGTCCCCGTTAATCAGCCCCCTGGCCTGTCCGTTGACGTTGTTGGTCAGCAGGGCCAGGTCGATGTTGAGGGCCCGCACTGCCATCGCCTCGCGGCCATCGTAGAAGACGGAATCTTTGAAGGGCACGCGATGACACTGGTTACCAATCCGAATGAGATCAAATTGGTTGCTATTGGGGCCAGCAGCAGTGCAATTGGCTGGGGCATGGGGCAAAGCCCAGTTGCCAATTCCAGAACGGGGCTCCAGAGCAACCTCGTTTAAGTTGGTTACAGCCTGATAGCTGACTGTGCTCGGAAGGAAGGAGTAAGCGCTGCGCCGCTCCGTTTCCAGGGTATCCGTCTGGTTGAAACTGGTGGTCGGGAAGATGTAGCGCAGCGGCAGATAAAACCGATTGGCCGCCTCTCGGTTCCCAGCTCGGCTGGCTTGAATGTCGTTCCAGAGGGTTTGAGCCGCTGGATCCCCGGCATTGGCAGCCGCCTCAATGCGGAGCATGTTGTCGGCCAGCATGCCCAACATGCAGCCTGCCGTTTGCAGTGTCGATTGATCCGCCAAGCTGAGGTTTGTCGGGTTTTCAATGATTCGCCGCAGCTCCGAGAAGTTGCCAAAAGCCGTAATAAACGGATCCGGGTGAATGCGGCCCGCCTCTTGACGCGGCGGATAGGCCCCATCGGGATCGCCGGCAAAATTGGCCAGGTTGGTGAGGGCCGTCCACAAGGAGGTGCCCGGAGCTAGCCGAGCCTGCATCGGGGTTGGGTCATATTCCCAGACATTGGTGCCCTGCCCGGTGAAGAAGTTGATGCCCAATTGATTGGCTTGGTTGCCTGTGGGAAACGTAGAAGCCCGCTGCAAGCTCCAGGGAGTGCCGGGGTGAGCCACCGTGGCTAAGCAGGCAATGGGAAAGCGCCCCTGCTCATGGCTGTAGTGGTAAACGGCCGTGGCCTGCACTGCCGCTGGGTTATCCCGCAGGGTTAGCCGTTGCCGCGCCTCGTTGCTGATGAAAATGGCCTGCAGCTTGGTGGGGTCCTCGGGATCCCCGGGCGGCACCAGAGGCAAAGGCAAAGAATCGGTGCGGGTTAGTTCCAGCCGCTGCCCCACGATCACCCGCAGACCTTCCACACGGGCCCGCCGCTCCCAATAGCCATCTAAGCCCACCTCGGAAAGGGCGCCTGGGGGTGGGTTGTCCTCGGTCAAAGACTCATTCTGGTTGTTCCTGGCATCAGCAGGAATGGGATCACCGGCCCTAGCAGGACGACTAGCAGGACGATACCTTTCCGCAAAGGTGTCCACGTCGCAGCCCCTCTGCGGGTCAGGAGTTACAGGCGGACGGTCGTAGCTGGCTTTGGGGCCAAAGCGGTTGTCAGCCCGATAGACATCGTCTACATAGGGAGGGCAGACCTGGTCGGCACCAGCCTGAAAACCACCGGCCTTGATCCGCCCAGGGCTGCGAGGGTTCTTGGCGTTGAGAGGAGATTTTGCCCATTCTGCTGCATCTTGGGCGTAGGTTCCGCGGGTACGAATGCGACCAAAAAGCTGTAGCTCCAGCGGATCCAGAGCTACCAT
>NZ_JANSIH010000424.1:0-2217 GCF_047462075.1 Synechococcus sp. R55.2 | reverse complement strand
CAATCCTCACCCCTAGGGGCCTGCGGTTTGCGGAGGTCGCAATGACGGCAGGCAGGTGTTTCACGGCCTTTTGGGATTCGATTTTGAGGATCAATCCCAAGTCGGGCCGGGCCTCCAGCCGCTCCAGCTCAGAAAACAGCAGGTGCAAGTCGTCGGGCTTCTGGACAAAGGAATAGCCCACCAAATCGGCATGCCGAACCACAAAGTGTAAGTCTTGGCAGTCTTTGTCGGTTAGGGGTTGGATCTGAAGCTGGCTATCGGGGAAATTAAGGCCCTTTTGGGCCCGCAACTTCTTGCCTTGGGGGGAAATTTTTTCCACCTCCAGAACAACTCCTGCTGGCTCGACCCTCACCACGCGGGCGCCGATCTTCCCGTCATCAATCCAAACGGTTGCCCCCACCTGCAGTTGTCCCAAAATTGCCGGCAAGGTACAGGTCACTTGGCAGGAGATATCCGAGTTGACCTCGGTGACATCAGGAGTCAAAAGGATCCGATCCCCCCGGTACACTTTAGGTTTATCTGGGGGCATGACCACCGTGCCGGTGCGGATCTTGGGGCCGGCCAGATCCATCAAAACCTTGCAGGGCCGTTGGGTCTGGGCTTCAGCTCGGCGCAGATGGGCCAGCATTTTCTCCCAAACCGAGGGCTCATCGTGGGCGCAGTTGATCCGAGCTACGTCCATGCCCCCTTCCAACAACTGCAACAGCAGCTCAGGCTGCTCGGCGGCTTCGCTGGGCAGGGTCACCATGATGCGGGCGCGGCGATGGGGGGAAGGACGGCCAAACAGAGCCTCGGCGTGCTGCTCAAGTGCCGTATCCCCGGCATAAAACTCTTCATAGCTGGGCGCCGGATAGGCTAAGCCCTGAGTTGCTGCCAAAACGGCAATCACAGCATCTAGGTTTTCCAAAACCCGTGATTCACATCGCCCCAGCGACGACAGTCCGAGGGCGGCCAATTCCAACTGCAGGCTGCGCAGATCCTGTTGTCGCAGAGCCAGATACCGCGCCAGGTTATGAATGGCCGGAGGGGGGACGGTAGGGCAGCCCCAAGCAGCCAAGTAGCTCTGGGATCCCTCCACAACTTGTCGCCGCAGTTCCAGGAGTTTCTCCAGCAAACATTTGAGATCTGAGGAAGAGGGAGCCATGCTTGCAGCTTTCTGAAAGCAACCTGCCAAGCCCAATTCTAGGCTTAGGCTCATTTTTGCTCGACATAGATCGATCGATTGAGGCTATGAACCTTTCGTTCCCCGACGTTCCGGTCTAGAGTCGTTAACAAAACGTGCGGAATTCCCCACCCTCTGTAGGGTGGGGATGGATAGCACCACCGGATCGGTTGTTCGGGGGATAAAGCACTCAGAACTGGGATAGAGTGTGTCTACCCATGGCAACGAGAAGGCAGACCTTTCGACTGTATCCCAGCAAAGCTCAGGAAAAAGCTTTGTTCGAGGCTCGTCGTCTGCATTGTTATCTTTACAATGCTTGCATTGCCCATCGGGAAACCGAGTACCACCTCCACCGCCGAACGGTGACCTACCTGGAACAGCAGAACCTACTCCCCGAATTCAAGCAGGTGTGGGTGGAGTTTGCCCAACTGAACTCCCAAGCCCTGCAAGCTACCGTCAAGCGGGTGGATTATGCTTACCAACGGTTCTTTCGAGGACTGAGTAGGAAGCCGAGGTTCAAGTCCATTCGCCGGTATTCAGGCTGGACGTATCCTGCTCGGTCGGGGTGGAAGGTCAACAGCACGGGGAAGCATGGCACGGTCACACTCAATGACTTGGGCATTACCCTGAAAATGCGCGGTCAAGCCAAGCATTGGGGCGTGCCAACAACGCTGACCCTTGTCTACAAGCCGTCCCGGCGGCAGTGGTTCGCTTCGTTTACGGTTGAGGTTGCCATACCAGAGCCTAAGTTTGGGTCGCAGTCGGATTTGCGATATGAGTCCATCGTTGCCTATGACTTGGGTACAGAGACCGCCCTGACGTTGTTTGACGGGGCGGAGTTTCGGGAGATTACTAATCCCCGCTTTACCCAGCGGAGTGAGGAGAAGATTCGCAGAGTCGCCAGACTGAAGCGCAGAAAGCGTGCCCCTAAAAAGGGCGTAAAGGCTTCCAGGAGATGGAAGAAAATTCACCGGCGGGAAGCGCAACTGCAAGCAAAGGCTGCTCGTCAGCGCAAAGACTGGCAACACAAAGTTACGTCAGAGATAGCTTGTCGT
>NZ_JANSIH010000423.1:0-2224 GCF_047462075.1 Synechococcus sp. R55.2 | reverse complement strand
GAGCGCGTTAACCGGGACCGCGACACCCTTAGGTTTCGGATTGACCTTTCGGAGCTCCAAGGTCTGGACGGGCAAAACCAGGATATCCAGGTGGCTTTGCTCACTGCCCGCGCCCCTTTTCGCGTGGCTCCTGAAGAGACCAATCTAGCCATTGATGCCACCCGCGACGAACTGCCCAACTACTATCGCCTTAGTCTCTCCAACCAGCGGCAGGTGGTTGTCGACGATCCCCAGCGCCAAGAGACCATGCGCCGCAGCCGTGAGTTACTCCAGCAAAGTGGATCTGGAAGCGGCCTCACCCGCGAGCTCATTGAGGGAGGAGCCCTGGAGATTTTGGCTGCCAACATCCTCACCTTTGAGCTACGCCTTCTTTCCTCTTCCAGTTTCTAGAGAGAAACCTTAATCTATCCAGGTGGCCTCTGGCTTTGGCCTGAGAATGAGAGCAGGGGGACTGCCGTGGTGCAGGCAAGATGGGAGCACTTTGAACACATGGCTGACATTGGTGTCCGCGGCTATGGGGCAACGCCGGAGGAAGCCTTTGCCCAGGCAGCTTTGGCCCTGACTGCGGTGGTCACTAGCGTGGATGAAGTAGCTCCCAGAGAACACCTAGAGATCGAGCTAGGAAATGCAGGCGATCTGGAACTGTTGTTGGTGGATTTCCTGAACGCAGTGATCTACGAGATGGCCGTCAGAGGCATGCTCTTTGGAAAAGTCGAAGTGCACCTGGCAAAAGAGCATCTCAAGGCCAGCCTGTGGGGGGAAAGAGTTGACCATGCCAAGCACCGACCGGCGGTAGAAGTTAAGGGGGCAACTTACACGGAACTCAAGGTAGCCCGAGAGGGTGAGCTTTGGGTGGCCCAGTGCGTGGTGGACGTGTAAGGGGAGGCAACCTATGGATATCAAGAAACTTGAGCGTGTGGATGAGACAGTCTGGCGCATTCCTCCAAAAGGCAGAATGCGTGTCCCGGTCTTGATCTTTGCCGACGAGGAGTTAATCCGGGAAATGGACGACAAAGTGGCCGAGCAGGCCAGCAACGTGACCACCTTGCCAGGGATCGTTGGAGCCTGCTACGTGATGCCAGACGCCCACTGGGGCTATGGCTTTCCCATCGGTGGGGTGGCGGCCTTTGATGCGGAAGCAGGGGGGGTGATTTCCGCCGGCGGCGTGGGATTTGACATCTCCTGCGGCGTGAGAACCTTGCGAACCGGGCTAAAGCGCGAGGAAGTGGAGGAGATGGCAGAGCCCCTAGCCAATGCCCTGTACGCGAGCGTACCGGTAGGGCTCGGCAGCCGCAGCAAGATCTCCTTGAGCGACAAAGAGATGGAAGCTATGCTCGAAGGCGGAGCAGAATGGGCTGTTGCTCAGGGCTACGGCAAGAAAGAGGATCTGGAGCGCATCGAAGAACATGGCCGCATGCGCGGAGCAATGCCGAGCGAAGTCTCCGCCTACGCCCGTGAGCGCCAGCGGCGCGAGATGGGAACCCTCGGTTCGGGTAACCACTACCTCGAAGTCCAAGTTGTTGACGAGATCTACGATCCCGAGATTGCCAAAGGCTTTGGCCTTAAGTCGGGGGAAGTGGGGATTACTATCCACTGCGGCTCCCGTGGCTTGGGTCACCAGATCGGCACTGAGTACTTGAAGAAGATGCAACAGGCGGCTAAAGAACACGGCATAGAGCTACCTGATCGCGAGCTGGCCTGTGCGCCCTTGAAGTCCAAAGTGGGGCAAAGCTACCTGGGAGCAATGCGGGCGGCAACCAACTGCGCTTTGGCTAACCGCCAGATCATCACCTACTGGGTGCGCGAGGTGTTCGCTGAGCTTTTCCCCAAAGCTGAACTCGACCTTATTTACGACGTCTCCCACAACACCTGTAAGGAGGAAACCCACGAGATAGAGGGGAAAAAGCGCCGCCTGTTCGTTCACCGCAAAGGGGCAACGCGCGCTTTTGGGCCTGGCCACCCAGAGCTTCCTCAAGCTTTTCGCTCTATCGGTCAGCCCGTCATCATCGGTGGCTCCATGGGCACGGCTTCCTACATTCTGGTCGGCACCGCGCAAGGGGAGGCCCTTTCCCTCTCCTCAGCCTGCCACGGCGCTGGGAGGGCGATGAGTCGCAACCAGGCCCTCAAAGCCTGGACAGGGCAGGAGATTATCGAACAACTGAGACGGCGCGGCGTCATCGTGCGCAGTCCCTCTTTGCGGGGGGTAGCTGAAGAAGCGCCCCAG
>NZ_JANSIH010000422.1:0-2225 GCF_047462075.1 Synechococcus sp. R55.2 | reverse complement strand
CCCCCGAAGGGGGAACTCCACCCCTATTAAACCCAAGCAGGGCAAGGAATGCAAGACCCATTTGCGAGGGATCCGGAAAAAAGTCGGCAAAAAGGGTGCTGGCGAGGGGGCTTTGGGGCCGGAAAGCCTTGTGGCGCAAGGCGTCGAGGGATCGGACGAAAGAATCGGCCTTTGCGGCTTTTGGCGGATCGCTCGCGCAGGCGTTGATACCGTTTGAGTGTGCTTTTGGAAACACCGAGTGCTTAAGTAGGAAGAGACTTGCCTGAGCTACACAATGACCGAGCTGGGGGGTGCAGTCAGGGCAGGCCCACCCCAGATTTCCACCTGGGCGAGGACATAGCTAGTGAGCGGATAGAAGCGGACGCTGTCTTCCTCGGGCTTGATCTTCTTGCGGAGCCGCAGTTTGAGCTCCTCGAACTTGTCTTTGTCGAGGACGCACTCAAACACGCTGTATTGCACGCGCTTGCCGTAGCCTTCTAGCAGGTCGGCAATTTTCTTGCGTCGCTTGTCGCAGGGAGTATCGTAGGTAACAACATAAAGAAACATCAGCGAATCCGGTAGGGCTGGTACAAATCTTGAGGATTATAGACGGATTGCTTAAACTTTTTAACTTGCTGCGTTAGCAGATCCCAGCGGGGTTGATCTCCGTCAGGGGTCTGGATGGATCCCTCCATTCTTTGGATGAAAGCTGTAAGGTACTTTTTCCTGCCACTATCACTTAGAAAACAGCCACCATCGCGATACTCAAAGTCTTCTTCGATGTTCATAATGCCCTTGTTGATCAGCCAGAGGACTATTGAATCTACAATAGGCGCCCGAAATTCTTCCAGTAAGTCCGAAACCAGAGCAGCATGGCGTTCACTGCTAGCGTGCAAGCAACCCTGATAGGGATCCAAATCTTGCAGCTCAATCAGGGTTAATAGATGGTTCCAGAGCACCATGTAGCCAAAGCTGAGCATGGCATTAACCGGGTTAGTGGGCGGCTGTCGAGTGCGGTTAAGCAAAACAAAGCCCCTTTGCTGAAGGCAATTTCCCAATTCCGGGAAATACAGAGCCGCAGCCGCTCCTTCAATGCCCCGCAATTGATCTAGAGACTTGGCCTCAAGAGCTTGAGCAGCCAAATGTTCCAGACTGCGCAGGGTCAGATCCCCTGTTTCAGTGGGGCGTTGCCTGAGCTGTCTCATCAGCAGCACCCGGCTATTGAGCAGCTTGGCTCGCACCATCTGGGCTGCCGTTTGCAATCGCCATTCTTCAGGGAGCGCTTGTTGCAAATGAGCTAAGCGGCGGTACCCCCTCTCTATAGGAACAAGGCGACCATAGCAATAGCCTAGCCGGGAGAGATAGGCAATAGGAATATTCCGCCTCAGACACGCTCTCACTACGTCTGTGGTGACCTGGGATCGGCCAAAGATTAAAATTTGCTCCAGCAAGGGTAGAGGCACCTCCTGCAAGAGCGACTCGCCCAAATAGACCATTACGAACTCTTGCTTAAGGCTTAGCCTACACCCCTGCTGAGAGACATATAAAGTTCGCATTATTCGTCATGACGACGCAGATCTTCAGCGCCTCGCCTCTGATCTATGGCATTGCCGGGTTTAGAGCGGCCACGCTCCGGTAAAATCTCCACATCAATTTCAGGACTTGACAAGAAACCCATCACGATCTCGGCCAGACTGCCCGAAAAGAAGCTAGCAATCATGACAAGGATCGTGTTTGTAATTACGGCTGCCAATCCCAAAGGGGCAATCAGTAAGATGGCCAGTGTGATTGAGCCGTTGATTAAAGCTGTGATTAGACTTGTTAGAGCTTTGACGTTGATTTTCCTTCTCGACATGTTGAGCCTCTTCTAACGTTCTGCTACTGGAATGGCCAGATTTGAGCAAAGCCAACTGCTCTTCTCTCAAGGTTTTCAAGATATGTTTTCCTAGGATTCACCGTTGCCCCAAAAACGGTAACCACCTGATAGTCATCCAAATCTGCAATCCAGACAGGGGACGGCGTGCCTGTGTCGCCGCAGAGAAACTTGTCGTATTTTCCTGGCGCTATCTTGCCTACCTTGTGCAAAACAGCCAAAGCATAGGGCTTATTAAACTCTTCTGGGCCGCTGCAGACTACAATCCTGCAATGGGCATCCACAGCTTCAGGACACTTTTCTTTTTCTTTGATGAAAAGAACCTGTCTCTGATAAACATCTGAAGCTGCCTACGACTAGAGAGGGGGAGCTC
>NZ_JANSIH010000421.1:0-16335 GCF_047462075.1 Synechococcus sp. R55.2 | reverse complement strand
GCTAGCGCGATCAGTTGAAATAGATGGTAATAAAAACCACGACTGCTATCAGCCCTTGCCGCGTGGTAGGGCGCTCGAGGGGATCCCTGGCCAAGACCGGCGGCTGATACAATAGCTGCCCAGGGATCCAAACCAAAGATCTCTAGATCTCTGCTTTTCCAACAGGATTTCCCCACAAGCCCGATGGCAGGCCCAATCCGAGTGGTGGGTAGCTTGAACATGGATTTGGTGGTGCGGGTGCCCCATCATCCCGGCCCTGGCGAAACGGTGCTGGGATCCGACTACGCCACCTACCCTGGCGGTAAGGGAGCCAATCAAGCGGTGGCAGCGGCGCGGGCGGGAGCCCAAGTAGAGATGTGGGGAGCAGTGGGATCCGATGGGTTTGGGCATCTGCTCCAAGAAAACCTGGAGCACAACGGCGTGGATACCCGCCACCTGAGGCAGTTGGAGGGGCCCAGCGGCCTAGCTTTGATCACAGTGGATCCCGGCGGGCAAAACAGAATCGTGGTCAGCCCTGGGGCCAATGGTCGCTATATGCCGGAGCATTTGCCTCCCTTTACCCCGGCGGCCCTGCTCCTGCTGCAACTGGAAATCCCCCTGCCCACCGTGCAAGCTGCAGCAGAACAAGCCTTTGCCCAAGGGATCCCGATTTTGCTCAACCCTGCGCCCATCGTGCCATTGCCGGGATCCCTGTTGCGCCAGGTTCGCTACTTGGTGCTCAACGAAACCGAAGCGGCTGCCCTTGCCCAATCCCCTGTGGAGACGCCGGAACAAGCCCAAAAGGTGGCTCAAGAACTGCAGAAACACGGGATCCCAGCCGTTATCCTCACCTTGGGAGGGGCAGGGCTGGTCTGGGCAGATGGGGAAGAAAGTGGCCATTGGCCCGCTCATCCTGTGGAAGTGGTGGATACCACCGCTGCCGGAGATGGGTTTTGTGGGGCCTTAGCTGCTTGTTTGGCTGCCGGGGGATCCCTGAGGGAAGCCCTGCGTTTTGCCAATGCCGCCGCTGCTTTGGCCGTAACCCGTGCGGGAGCCCAACCTAGCTTGCCCCAGCGCTCTGAGATTGAGGCATTTTTGGCCTCTGCCGTAGAAACAGCATAGACTGCTGCTTATCAAAAGTTTTCGACGTCTGCGGTGGAGAAGTTCATTGGCCGTTTGCGTGGGTGCTAGGGGAAACCGCACCGTCCACAGGACGAGAGCGGGACGAACTCCTTTTCCTGAGCCGCTACTCATCGCCGGTGGAGGGGATCCCTTGCTCCTTTTGAGTACTGCTCAATAGTGCCTTGCCTTCCCTTGTGGGTGTTTTTAGAGTTAGGAAGTGAAAAGAAAGTATTCGGTAACTCTGATAAAGGCCTGTGAGTACCCTCCTTGCTGAAGATGACGCTCTTTACCGTCAGCATGTCCATAGCCTACTGACGCAACATTTGCCTGAGTTCGGCCCGGTATACATGGCCTCGAATGGCCGAGAGGCGTTGGAACTTTACCGTCAGCACCACCCCAACTTTGTGTTGATGGACATTCGCATGCCTGAGATGACCGGGATCGAGGTAGCGCGGCAGGTTTGGTCAGAGTGCCCCAGCACGCGCATCATTTTTTGGTCGCATTTTGCCGATGAAGTCTATGTGCGGGAGCTGCACAAGATCGTGCCTCCGCAAACCGTCTATGGCTACCTTTTGAAAAATTGCACCGATGAAAAATTGGTCAGCGCCATCCAAGCGGTGGTGCAGGATGAGCAATGCGTGATCGACCGAGAGGTGCGCGGGGTCGATTCCCGTTCACAAAACAAAATCACCGGTCTCAGCGATGCCGAGTACGAAGTGTTGATCGACATTGCCCTCGGCCTCACCGACCAAGCCATTGCTGCACGGCGCTTTTTGTCCCGCCGAGGGGTAACCAACCGTCTGCGCAACCTCTACGACAAGTTAGAAGTCAGCAACGACCAAATTGAGAGCGACGAGTGGGGAACCACTTTCAGCTTGCGGGCGCGAGCCATCCGCCTTGCTTTCAAACGGGGGTTGATCAACGCCCAACTGCTGGATGAGGAGGAAGTGCATTTGGATCACTGGCTCAGCCGCTACCGACTGGATCCGCTGGACTAGAGAGGGGGTGTTCGAGCCGTCATCGCTCTTGGCAAGCACTTGTAGTCAATTCCCTTGCCAGCGACCAAGGAGACTTGGGCTCAATGGCTGGCCACCCCGCCGAAGAACTGGGATCAAAGCTCCCTCGTACCGCTATGGAGAAGCAAGCCGGCAGTGTGGGGGGTCGCTAGCGGAAAATCATCTCGGCAACCGCCTCAAAGCCGGCATCCAACAGCCGATCCAAGACCGACTGGGCCTGGCTGCGACTGTCGTACAGGCCAGCCTGCAACACCGTTCTGCCGTTGAAAACCGTTTCCACCGCGTCGGGGATGAGCTGCCGCAATCGGTTCAAGTCATCGCTGCTTTTGGGGGTCACCAACACGCGAAATTGAGTTGCCGTTCGCGTTGGCGAAACGGAGTCGTTACCCACAGCAGCCACAGGGGGGGCAACTGGAGTTGTAGTGGGAGCAGAGGGAGTGGCCGGGATCCCTGCCGATGAGCGACGGGCCGGCGGAGGCAGGAGGGTGGTGATATCCGTGAGGGGAGCCGACGGTGGCCTGGGAACAGGGTCAGCCGGCTGGGCAGGTGTGGTAGAGCCATCGGGGGTGAAGGGGACAGCCACAAACTGCTCCCCCGGAGGTTGGGGCTGGGGAGTTGCCTGAGGGCTGGAGGGATCTGGCAAGATGCGCCCTCCGGATCCTTGGGGCGGAGAGGGGGGAACCGGGGCAGTAGACTGGGGCACCGTCACAACCGGTAAGGTGGAGGGGGTCTCAGCGGCTGGCCGGGGATCCCTGGGAGTAGCCGGCTGGGACGGGGCACTGGGCAGAGCCAAAGTGCCAGGAGCAATGGGGCGGGGAGCGCTGTCGGGAAGGGCGGCAACGGTGGTTTGACCGGACAGATCCAGATCCCCTTTGGCTTTGCCCCGCAGTTGGTTGCCGTTGGCATTGATGCGCAGGCCGCGGGTGGCGTTGTGGATGTCGTATTGGCCGTTGCCCTCAAAGATGTTGTTGCCGGGATCCGTGGCCGTGCCCAAATCCGGCTGGGCAGTGGTGATGGCGGTGAGGCCGGTCTCCAAGTTCTGGGCGATGAGATTGTTGCGCAGGATGGGCCTGGAGCTGCCCCCGACAACCACGCCGGTACGGTTCTGCAGAATGCGGTTGTTGCGCACAACAGGCGCCGAGCGTTGGTCGATGGTGAGGCCAAAGCCGGTTTCTTGGAACAGGTTATTGACGATGGTGGGCTGGGAGGTGCCCAAGACGGAAATGCCGTTGGCCCCGTTTTTATAGAAGCGGTTGCCCTCCACCCAGGGATTGGCAGCGCCAGCGATGAAGATCCCATCGTGGATGCTGCCCACAAAGCTGTTGTTGAGAATGCGCGGGGAGGCCGATTCGACCCAGAGGGCATAGCCGCGCCGCCCTTGGTTGCGCAGGGTAATTCCTCGCACTTCTGCGCCGGTTTCTGCCAGCAGAGCAACATTTTGTCGGCCTAGGGTCGGGCTCATGTAGGTACCGCCGCCGGTGATGAGATAGCCCTCTCCCAAGGTGGACTCGTCCCCACGCAAGGTGAGGCCGGCTTTCAGACGGATGGGGAAGGTTTCGCCGCTCTCCTCGCTATATACCCCGGGAAAAAGCTGAATGACGCTGCCAGCCTCAGCCCGCTGAATGGCATAAGTAATCGTCTTGAAGGGGTTATTGCGGGATCCATCCCCACGGGTATCGCTGCCGTTGGCTGCATCCACGAAAATGGCCGGGCGATTGTCCGGGAGCGGGGGAGCTTGAGGCAGGGTCTGCTCGCCGGTAATACCAGTGTCCAGGGAAGTTTGCGCCCAGCCAGGATCCAACTTTGCTGTCAGCAGTAAGGTGGTGCCAAGCATCAGAGAGGTTGCCAGCCGCGTCAGCATTGCCCAGCGGTAACGCTGCACCCGCAAGCCGGGCAGGACTCCTGTAGATTGGTGTTCGCCGGATTTCTGCAGACCAATAGGCAGTAAGGACAATAAGGAAGAGATCATGGTGGTTATCCTCACACCAGGCTGGGCTAGAGAAGAAAGGCCGAGGTTATCCTACCAAACTGAGTAGGCGGGATCCTGCCCTATCCGCCAACTCCAAATACGGACTAACGCAGGCTTTTTTTGCAAGTCTAACACTAGCCCTAGAGTAACCTCCCTGCTTGCGCCATGACCTACAAAACCCTTGTCCCCGAACATCTGCCCCAAGAGCCGTCGCTGCTTGAATCCGGGATCCTGCTGTCTCCGGTCTCACCGTGGCAACCCCTGATTCATCTGCTGCTGTTGGGGATCCCGGCCTTCTTGCTGCTCTTGGGAAAGCTGATGGCTCAGCCGGGCTGGGGCTGGGGGGCGGTGCTGGCTGGGCTGGGCCGGGCGGGCTGGTGGGGGCCATCGCTTTGGGCTCAGATCGGACGCCGTCTTTGGCAGTGGCTGACCACTTGGCCTCAATTGGCCTGGGCGGGAGTGGCCCTCAGCTTGGCCCTGATGGGAGGGGTTGCTGGGAGCGGGGTGTTTTCCGCTTTGGGATCCCTGAGTTGGGAGGCGATTGGGGCTTTGGGAGAAGTGTTTGGGGCCACAGGCCAGATCTTGATCGCCATCCTGGCCGCCTACATCGCCTGGCGGCAGTACATCATCTCCCGCGATCTCACCATTCAGCAGAATATCATCACCCAGCAGCAGACCATCGACGCCTACTTTGAAGGCATTTCCAACCTGGTCTTGTCTCCCGATGGGCAGTTGGACGATTGGCCCCTGGAGCGGGCCATTGCTGCCGGGCGCACGGCTGCTTTGTTGAATGGGGTGGATCGCTTCGGCAAAGCCAAGATCCTGCGCTTTCTCTCCACCGCTAACCTGCTCAGCCCTCTGCGGCGGGATCAACACCTGGGCCGACCCATTCTGGACGGCAAAGGGGGTTACCAGCGGGATCGCGTGAACGGCATCCGAGTGGTCAACCTGGGCACGATGCTGGAGGGAGCCGACCTGCATGGCACCCTGTTGCGAGCGGTGGATTTCAGCGAAGCCAGCCTGGAGAGAGCCAACCTGAGCGGCTGCGATCTCAGCCACACCAACCTGTGCGGAGCTAACTTGCGGGATGCCGACCTGCGCGGGGCCGATCTCTACCGCGCTTTGCTGTTTGTGGGATCCCCTCAGACGGCTTCCCCCGCTCAGCCGGGGCAAAAGCCGGATTTTAAGACCGGGGCCTACACCGGAGCTATCGTGGCAGGGGCAGATTTCCGCCAGGCTCGCCGCCTTTCCCCCGAACAGCGGGCCTACCTGGTCACCTGGGGTGCCGAGCTGGATCCCGCGTCCGAACCTCCCCTCAACTCTCCTCAGCCGCGTTTGGATCCTGCCGACAAAACGGAGTCGTTTCCCCCACCTGCCCCAAGCCCTTGAGCGAGAATAAATCGATAAGCCTGGTTCAGGGCTTTTGCCGCCGATTCTTCGGCTATTGCAACTCGCCTCTCCCTTGGGGATGAGGGCGATCCCTTTCAATTCTCAAACATGGCACGGTTGCTCACCAAGTTCTGGCTGCTGGAGCGCTATCTGTTTGGGGAGATGCTCACCCCAGTGCTGGCCGGTATTGCCGGGGGAACCCTGCTGCTGCTGGTGGGCCGGTTGTTTACCCTGGCCGAGCGGCTGGTCGAGGGATCCGTCCCGCCTCTAACGGTGTTGCGTCTTTTGGTTTTGGATCTGCCGGAGATGGTGGTGCTGGGCATGCCCATTGCCGCCTTCTTTGCCACCATGCTCACCTTGGGCAAGCTGAGCGGCAACAGCGAGATCACCGCTATGCGGGCAGCCGGGATCCCGTTTAGCCGGATTTTCCGGCCCCTGCTGCTGGTGGGGTTGGCCATGAGCTTGAGCGCTTTTTTCATTAGCAACGTGCTGCTGCCAGCCAGTAAACAGCAAATCCGCCAGATCGATCAGCAAGCTTTGCTGGCCCAGGCCACCACCCCGGTGCAATACGATGTCTTTTTCAAAACCGAAGACAACCTCTGGTTCTTCATCCGCCAAGTGGATCCCCGGTTGAATACCATGCAAGATGTTACGATTTTGCGGGTGGATCCCTTGCCGGGGGGCAAATACCAGTTGGCGGAAGTGACCTTGGCCGCTCAGGCAGTGTGGAATGGACTGGAGTGGAGCCTCAGCGAAGGAGCGACCCACCTTTACGGCCCCACCGGCCTCAGCATTGCCGAGCAAACGTTTCATCGCAAGCCGTTGCAAGTTTCTCAGGATCTGGCTGCCCTGATGCAGCCGCCGGTTCCCCCCAGCGAGTTGAGCTTGCCGGAGCTGGCAGAGCGGATTTCCCGCCTGGCCCGCTCCAATCTCAATACTCAGGCTCTGCGCACCGAGTTCCACATGCGCTTCTCCCTGCCCTTGGCCAGCTTTTTTGCCGTGCTGATTTCGCTACCCCTGGGATCCACCACCGCGCGGCGGGTGGGACGCTACGGGGGCGTCGTCTTCGGGATCCTGTTGGTGTTTGGCTACTACGTGGTTCTGAGCGTGTCTCGCAGCTTGGGAGAAGTGGGAGCCCTTCCCCCTTGGGCGGCAGCCTGGAGCTTCAACATCCTCTTCGGCGGCCTCGGCCTGCTGCTTTTGGCCCGCTTCTTGCGCTAGGGATCCACCCTAGAATCCGCCAGTCTCAGTTCTCAAGGATGTCTCGAAGAAGGCAGGGATCAACTTTCCTTTCTCTCTCCTCTCGCCTCGCGTAGCTCAGGTTTCCGTCCCCTTGCGGGGAAAAGGTAGGGATCAACAGCAGAAGACCACGCAAGTGGCCGTGGCCATTGTTCTCGAGTTTCCGTCCCCTTGCGGGGAAAAGGTAGGGATCAACAAGACGATATTGTCGTAGACTTCTACGACTGGGAGATCTACGGAAAGTTTCCGTCCCCTTGCGGGGAAAAGGTAGGGATCAACTCGGAGGAAACTATGGCTACTTTCGTCAATCTAACGTTTCCGTCCCCTTGCGGGGAAAAGGTAGGGATCAACGTGGTTTTGTAGCCCGAGTAAGGGAGCGTAGAGCACTCTGTTTCCGTCCCCTTGCGGGGAAAAGGTAGGGATCAACCTGAAGCGCTGGGTAAGCCAAATTGAGGAAGTGATTAAGTTTCCGTCCCCTTGCGGGGAAAAGGTAGGGATCAACAGGTACACCGCGTGACCGAGCGCTCCGTATAATTGCGAAGTTTCCGTCCCCTTGCGGGGAAAAGGTAGGGATCAACGTGCCATCAAAAACCTCTACATCCCTGAATCCGAAGAGCGGTTTCCGTCCCCTTGCGGGGAAAAGGTAGGGATCAACACGCAACTATAATTTAGACTAACTCCACCAAAGCACGTTTCCGTCCCCTTGCGGGGAAAAGGTAGGGATCAACCCTACCCCCGGAAAAGCTTGAATCCATGCAGTTTTCAAGGTGCGTTCGCGAGGGAGTACGGAGACTTCGTGACATAGATATTAACATTGCTCTTGGGGATAAGCGCAAGCAAGAAAATTGGGCTTTCTGAGGCTGTTATGTCTTGTTTTCGTGCCAATCATGGCAAGAGATCTAGGTTTGCCCTTGAAATCTTGAGCTAACAAAATTAGCCTGGCGATTGCTTGCCCCGACAGATCGCGCACAAAACTTTACAATTTTCGCTCTCCTGCTCAGGCCAGGGATCCCATTGCGGGGAGAGTCTGTCTAGACTGGAAAGCAGCCCTACGGGGATCCCTATGCGAATTGGCGTGCCCAAAGAGATCAAAGAGCAAGAGTTCCGTGTCGGGCTGACACCGGCGGCGGTGCGGGCCTTAACCGAACAGGGGCACCAGGTGTGGGTGGAGACCCAAGCGGGCCAGGGGGCGGGCTTCACGGATGAGGACTACCAAAAAGCGGGGGCCAAGCTGGCTGTCACTCCTGAGGAGATCTACCGGCAGGAGCTGGTGGTGAAGGTAAAGGAGCCCTTGCCTGCCGAGTATCCTCTGCTCCATCCCGACCTCATCCTGTTTACCTATTTGCACTTGGCCGCCAGCCGCGAGCTGACCCAGGCGCTGTTGCAATCGGGGGCCACCTGCCTCGCCTATGAAACGGTGGAATTGGCAGATGGATCCCTGCCCTTGTTGATGCCCATGAGCATGATTGCCGGGCGGCTCTCGGTGCAGTTTGGCGCCCATTACCTGACCCGACAACAGGGGGGGCGAGGCGTGTTGCTGGGCGGGATCCCGGGGGTGCCGCGGGGGCCGGTGGTGATCCTGGGCGGGGGAACCGTGGGCACCGAGGCGGCCAAAATGGCCGTAGGCTTGGGGGCGCGGGTGCAGATTTTGGACATCAACCTGCAGCGGCTGAACGAGCTGGAGCTGCTCTTTGGATCCCGTGTGGAGCTGCTCTACAGCACGGCCCAAAGCGTGGAAGAGTGTGTTCGCGAGGCCGACCTGGTGGTAGGGGCAGTGCTGGTGCCGGGAAGGCGGGCGCCGGTCTTGGTGGGAGAAGAGTTGGTGGCCCAGATGCGTCCTCGCTCCCTCATTGTGGATGTGGCGGTGGATCAGGGGGGGTGCATTGCTACCACACGGGTTACCACCCATGCCCAGCCGGTTTACGAAGCCTACGGGGTGCTACACTACGGCGTTCCCAACATGCCCGGAGCCGTTCCCTGGACTTCGACCCAAGCGCTGGTCAACGCCACACTCCCCTACATCCTCAAGCTGGCCAATCTCGGCTTGCCCGCTGCTTTGGAACAAGACTCGGCCTTGGCCAAAGGGCTCAACATCAGGGCAGGAAAGATCGTCCACCCGGCAGTGCGGGCCACTTTTCCAGATTTGGGCTAGCTTGTTCAGGCATCGGTGGGATCCCCTGGAGCAGATCTACTGTCGCCAGGACAGGACATAGCGCTCCAAAGCCGCAAAAAAGGTGTAGAGCAAAATGCCCATAATGCCGAGGGCAACCAAACCCGCAAAGGCCAAAGGCACATCAAAAGAAGAGCTGGCCGACACGATCAGGTAGCCCAGCCCCTGGTTGGAAGCCACCGTCTCCGAGATCACCGAGCCGACAAAAGCAAAGGAGATGGCCACCTTCAACGAGGCAAACAGGTAGGGCATGCTGTGGGGTAGCCCCACCTTGGTGAAAATCTCCCAAGAGCTGGCCCCCAACGAGCGCAGCACATCCCGCATTTCGGCTTCCACCGTCTCCAGCCCCACCGCCACATTGACTGCAATGGGGAAAAAGGCCAGCAAAAAGGCCGTGATCACCGCCGGGATCAGGCCCAAGCCAAACCAAATCGCCAGCAGCGGCACCAAAGCCACCTTCGGGATGGTGTTAAACCCCACCAGCAGCGGGTACAAACACAGATGGGCCAGGCGGGAGCTGCCGATGATCGATCCCAGCAATATCCCCCCCACCAAAGCCAGCGCAAAGGCCAGCAGCGTCGAAGTGAGGGTGGTTAGGGAGTGACGCAGAATCACCGGGCTCCACTGGTTCATGGCTGCGAGGATCTGGGTGGGCGCCGGCAGAATGAAGCGAGGAACGTTGAACAGCCCCACCCCCACCTGCCAGAGCACAAGGGTCAAAACGATGGTGACAGCGGGCAAGACCACAGAAGCCGTTTGGGTCTGCAAAAATCGGTCAAATGATTTTTTCATGGGATCCCTCGGCAGAGATGCGCGGTAACCTGTCCAGCAAACCTTTCCAGATTTTTTGGATCAAGGGCTCTTTGGCCTAATAGCTGCGCCGAATGTGCTGGCGCACTTCCGAGACCAAGCGGTGAAACTCGTCCGTCAGGCAGATCTCCAGCGGGCGTGGACGGGGCAGATCCACTTTGAGGGAAAAGATGATCTCGCTAGGCCGTGGCCCCATCACATAAATGGTATCGGAGAGGAAAACCGCCTCCCGCAAATCGTGGGTGATCAGAATAGCAGTGCAGCCGGTGCGCATCCACAGCCGTTGCAACATTTCCCACATATCCTCGCGGGTAAAGGCATCCAGAGCAGCAAAAGGTTCGTCCAACAGCAGCAGCTCCGGCTGATGGATCAAAGCGCGGCACAAGGAAGCCCGCTGCCGCATTCCCCCAGAAAGCTGCCAAGGATAGGCTTTCTGAAAACCCTCCAAGCCTACGGTGGCCAGCAGCTCCAGCGCCGACTTCTCGTGCTGGGCCAGGTTTTGCTTGAAGGTGCGCTTGTAGGGCTCTACCACCTCCAACGGCAGCAACACGTTCTCCAGGGTTGTGCGCCAGGGCAGCAGCACCGGGTTTTGAAAGGCCATGCCCACACTCTTCAGGGGGCCGGCGATGGGCTGCAACTGAAAGTAGAGGGTGCCGCCATGGTCAGTGTTCAGGCCGGCCATCATCTTCAAAAGAGAAGTCTTGCCACAGCCGCTCGGCCCAACAATGGAGACAAACTCCGAGTGGGCAACAGAAAAGCTGACGTCGCGGATGATCGTGACTGGGGATCCCTTGGTGGGGTACTGCAGCGAGACGTGGCGCAACTCCAGAACGGGCTTGCCCGAAACAGCGGGGGAAGATAACCCACTTTGAACCACCCTCTGCGACTCCAACATTGACTCAACTCCAATGATTTTCATAGTGTCCCAAGTGAGGGCTGATCCCCCTGATCCAGACAGATGATGGCGGGAGCAATGAGGGTTGCAGGCCGGTTTATCTCGAGAAGCCCATTGGTACGACCAGCCCCATCCTCACTACATCAAAGAGAAGGGCGGCCAACTGTGTTGGCAGATACTTTATGCGCCGGTGACGTATCCCCATTTTCAGCTTCGGGAGAGGGGGGATCCCTGAGAATCCGGTCATCCAAAAGAATATGGTCATTTCGATGCAAACTAAGACACTGCACCCACACTAAAACGTTGGTCGCGTCGTCGCGCCAGCGTTGCGGAGCAATAATGCACGAAGCCAGAAAGCCTTTCTCAGTAGCCCTGGCGTCTCAACCTAACCTGAAACGACTATAACTATCTATAACTATCTATCAAATAAGACTCCGACTACTGATGTTCAAAGACGTTACTGAAGCCCAACAGATCCAGCTCGACCAAGGTGGGCAAATGTTGGAAACAGCGCTGTGCCAACTCCCAGCGTTCTTCCCGCCGTAACATCTCCGCCAGCTTGTGGCGAACCGGAATCAAATAGCGAACATCGTTGGCGGCATACTCCAGTTGTTCGGCGGATAGCGCGTGGACGGCTCCCCAATCGGAGCTTTGGGCAGTTTTGTTGAGTTCGACCCCGCACAGCTCGCTCACCACATCCTTGAGGCCATGCTTGCTGGTGTAGGTGCGGGCCAGTTTGCTGGCAATTTTGGTGCAAAAGACGGGCCACGCCCGGATCCCCAGGTGATAGCGCAGCATCGCCAGGTCAAAGCGGGCGTAGTGGAAAATCTTTTCAATGTTGGGATCCGTCAGCAGCCCCGCCAGAAGGGGGGCCTGCTTTACTCCACGGCTCAACCGCAACAACACCACCTCGCCGGCAGGGTTGGCGATTTGCACCACGCAGAGCCTGTCCCGCTGCGGGATCAACCCCATCGTCTCCGTATCCACGGCCAAGTGGGGTTCCCCGGCCAGGGCCTTTGCCACTGCAGGGGTGAGATCTTCGTCACAGAGCTGAAAAGGTTGCAGGCCCACTCAGGATCTCTCAAAAGGGTGTTTTGGCTGCATAACCAAGCGGCGAAGGCCAGGCAACTACCAGCTAGACTTGACCACACCTGGCAATAAGCCTCTGTGGGCCATTTCCCGCAGGCTGTTGCGGCACAGGCCGAAATCGCGGAAGTAACCCCGGGGACGCCCGGTTTTCCAGCAGCGGTTGCGCAGGCGTGTGGGCGAGCTGGCCCGAGGGAGTTTTTGCAGTTGGGCGTGCAGCTCCATGCGGGTGGCCTGGTCGATGTTGGGATCGGCCATGGCCGCTTTCAGTTGTTGGCGCTTCTCCCGATACTTCTCGACCAAGCGTTGGCGCTTTTTCTCCCGCTCGATCATGCTCTTTTTAGCCACGGCTCACTGTTTCCCCAGATTTTTCAGCTTTACTAGAATAACGGGGAGCAGCGGCCCCAAGCAAGGGGATCCCAGGCCCGCCCACGGCCATCCTTGCCCATGTTTTTCCGGTCTCCGTGGGATCCCTGAAGTCAGCCCTTCGGCTTCGGGGCAATCTACTTTTATAGGCGAGGTTGGTGTTGGGTGATGGCCATTTCCAGAGTGATCCCGTTTATCGCCACCAAGTTTAGGGTTTCCCCAGAGCAGATTGAGGCCACGCGCGTGATTCTCCACAAGCCGCCGGCTCTGTTGGCAGTGCTGAAGTCGGCCTCTCCACTGCCCAAAGAGGTTTTGCAGGATCCCAGTTTGGCCTATATCTATCCTGCCGCCTTCATTCAATGGTCGAAGTGCATGCATGGCTTGGCGGATTGGGATACCGTGCCGGCACTGAGCTACGCCGATTATGTGGCGCAAATGGAGCTGGCCTTTATGCCGACCGATATTGCCCTGAGCGGCCATTAGGGATCCCTTGGGTTGGCCATCCCATTTCGGAAGATGCGCCGGGAAGCCTCGCGGACAAACTCTTTGAGCCAACCGGATTTTTGGGTATTTTGCACCTGGGCTTTGACCACCGCCTGCATCCCCCCTTCGCCCCAGCTTTGGTTGTGCTGGAAGTACTCAATGAAGCTCTTGCCGGCAATGCGGGTGAGATAGCCGGCGCTGGCCGCCTGAATGGGGGCTGTCGCCAGAAAACCGACGACGCTTACCTCGGCAACGGTGGCCAAGATCCCCGTGGTCAGTTGGATCGCCCCTTCCACCAAGCCCAAGCCGGCTAAGGTTTTGGCCAGAGACAAGGCCAGCTCCCGCCCCTGCTGCAGATCCATCTTGCAGCCGTAAAGGGATCCCAGTTCCACCACCATCTGGGCGTTGATGGCGGCAATGGCCAGCAGATCCACCGCCGGGATGGGGTTGGCGAACACCACTCCTGTAACAATCCACTGAAAGCGATCGATCACTTCCTCGGCTTGGCGGCGCAGTTGGGCTTGGAGAATCCGCTTGGCCTCTTCCCCCAACTGTTGCGATTGCAGCAGAGCATTGTCCAAGGCCAGGGATCCACCTTCGGCATAGAGCACTGCCTGCACGCGATCCCGCACGGCGGCCACATCCGGCTCCGGTCGCCAGGTTTGGGATCCCACCCGTACAGGGGCTGGAGCAGCGGCAGCCATCAACACATCCTGAGGTGGGATCAGGGGATGAACCCGCTCCCGCAGGCGTTGCAAGAGGATCTGCCGTTCTTCTGAGGTGTAGCGATCTGCTTTGTTCAGGATCAGCAAGGCCCGTTTGCCCAGGGCGATCAACCGGCGCAAGGGATCTACCTCCGACTGGCGCAGATCCCCATCCACCACCACTAGGAGCAGATCGGCAGCTTGGGCTTGGGCTTGCGCCTCCTGTTCCCGCATCACCCCTGCCGGGCCGATCTCCAAAATGCCGGGGCAATCCACGATCTGCACCGGCTGCGGGATCCCGGGCAAGTTCCAATCGTAACAAGCTACCGCCTGGGTGGTGCCCAGAGTGGCCCCCACCGCCCCCGCCCGCCGCCCCAGCAGCGCGTTCACCAGAGAAGTCTTGCCCGCCGACCCGGTGCCGAAGACCACCACCTTCAGTTGGGGCTGGGCCAATTGTTTGGCCAGTAGGGCCGACCGTTCTGCCAGCGCTGCCCGCGCCACCTGATCCTGGATTTGCGCCATCTGCGCCTCCAGTTGGGCCAAGTTCTGTTGCGCCGCTTTCCGCTTGTCCAAGGCCGTCTCCGGCAAGGCAAGGGGTTGGGTAATTTCCCTCCTGCTGGGGGCGGGTTGGCGAAACAGAAACAAGTAGTAGATGGCAGCGGCCAAAAACACCAGCAGCAGCAGCAGCAGCACCCCGATCAACAGCCCCCCCAAAATCGGGTGGTAACGGGTGGCGTAGTACAGATCGAGAAACGATTGGATTAGCCAAACGATCAGGCCGGTGAACGAGGCCAACAGCGCCAACAACAGCAGCAAGCGCAGGTAAGGGAGCGACCGCATAGGGATCCAAGGCCACAACCGTTCGCGTCAGCGGGACGGAGTCCTTTTGACTCTACCCGCGGCTGAGCCTATTCGGCTACCTAGATGTCGCCCTCTGGCTGCAGGGGCAGGGCTTCTCTATCCGGCTCTTCCTCTTCACAGCGGGATCCCCCCTCAATGACCGGAATGGCCTGCGGATCCCCGTCAACTTTCACCTGCAGATGGCGCAACTGCCATGCCGAGCCCGCCATGCCCCGCTCCGATTCCACAACCACATCGCCGGTGCGCTGGGCCCCTGTAATCAAAAAAGACAGACACACCCAGCCCGCTTCCTCATTTTCCTGAAAACGCAGCCGCGAGGGCCATCCCGGCCTCAAGGGTTCCCCCAGACGTTCCACCACCACAGCATTTTGTTTGAGCTGCTCCACCGCCAACTGGTAGGTGCGATAGGCACCCGAAGTGCGGATCCCATTCCAGATCAGGATCCCTGCCCCCGCCAGCCCCAAGCCCAGCACCGCCAGTAGGCCCAGACAGCCGCAGCCACAGCAGCCCAGAGGGGCAGCACAGCCGACTGTTTGTGGAGTTTCCGACACGGCCAATCGCCACTACAGAATGCCCCCACACTAACACAACACAAAGCTGGTGCTCATCCTCTATGCCTTCATTGCCGACAAGGTACAGACAAAAAGCCAAGCAACCCTACGCCATTTGTCGGTGACGAACATCGCTTCTCAGTTCCGTATTGCCACAGATATCTGTTACGGCCTCAAACAACAGCTCGAAAAATCATGGGATCAGCACCTCTTTGGCAAGTTCAAGCAACTCACTGTTGAGTCTAATTTTGTACTGCAGTGAGGATTGGATCCCTACGTATCCAATTGTTGGCTCTACTCCCACTTCGATTGGAAAGGCTTGTGAAGCAAGGATTTCAAGCTTTTCGCCTGAATAGGATCTGGATGGATCAGAAAGTCAATGGATACCTGGAAAGCCCTATTTCCTGAACATTGGGAAAGATGACAAAGCGCGCATATCGAATCCGCTATTTGGCGGAGTAAATATCAGGGGGATTTATCGAGAATAAGAGCAGCAAAAGGTCTCAATCCAACCGCATAAACCTATGGATGAAGCGACGACCGTGACCGTGCAGCAGATCATTCAAACCGCCATGATGACCGGTCTGCTCACTGCTGCTCAGGAACACGAACTCAACGTGAGGCTATTCCGAGAGGAGTGCTCCGAAGCCGACCTGTTTCTGCTGCGCCGTTTGCACCGCTGCCTACGCCAGGAATCCATCCGCCAGATCCCGGCTTTGCACAACACCATAGCGGTTGGCCGCTTTGGCCCGCCCCTGCGCCTGGTACCGGACAGAGCCGAGGACGCACAGCCCCAACCTTCTGGGCTGAAACTGGTGCCTAAGCCTAACCCCAAGGTCAGCTAACCGAGATCAACAACGCCAATCCATCAGCAACGCCAACCACAGCTACTGACCGGAAGTCTCGGACAAGGCTGGGGGTGGGGCAACCGCTAGCTGGGGAAAAGAGGGAGTTGAGGTTTTGCTTTCCCCGCCATGCAGCAGCACATAAAAGCAAGGGATCACCAACAACGTCAGCAGCGTCGCCAGGGAAAGGCCGGAAAAGACCACAACCCCCAGCGGCTGTAGCAGTTCGGATCCCTCTCCCCAGCCCAGGGCCAAGGGAAACAGGCCCAGCACCGTCGTCACGGCGGTCATCAGGATCGGGCGCAGCCGCTGCGGGGCAGCCTCTAGCATGGCACTGCGGTAATCCAAGCCCTGTTCCTCCCGGATTTGGTTGGCCAACTCCACCATCAAAATGGCGTTGTTGACCACAATGCCCACCAGCAGCACCGCCCCCACCAGCACCGTAGCGCCCACAGCCGTGCGGGTGAGGAACAAGCCCAGGATCCCGCCGGAGAGAGCCAAGGGCACCGTCAGCATGATCACCAGCGGGTCGAGGAGGGAGTTATACTGCACCGCCATCACCACAAACACCAAAAAAGCTGCCAGGGATCCCAGCAGCAGCAGGTTATTGCGCAGCTCCCGGTTGTTTTCCAAAGCCACGCTGGGCAGGCGGGTCACGCCGGGGGGCAACTCCAAGCCGGATAAGATCCCATCCAGCTCGGCGATGGCGGCACTTTGGCTGGCCCCGGCCCTAAGACTGCCGTTCAAAATGACCACCTGCCGTTGGTTGAGACGGCGAATTTCCCCAGGGGCCTCCCCCATCTGCAACCTGGCCACATCCCCCAAGCGCAGGGGCTGCCCATTCTGCACA
>NZ_JANSIH010000420.1:0-2241 GCF_047462075.1 Synechococcus sp. R55.2 | reverse complement strand
TGACCCAGTTCAACGCCTGCACAAAGGCATCCATTGTCGCATCCAACTTTGCGGCCTGCGACTGGGACACCTTGAGTTTGCAAGCTACAGTCAGGACTTGGGTCATGCGCCGATTGTACTTCATCAAGGAAGGCCGCATTCCTCTCGGCACTGACCCTGGATAGTGGTGAGTGGGTAGTGACTAGCCACTAGTCACTAGCCACTAATGTAGAGTGCGGGGCTCCTGCGGGCTCTAGCTGAAGTTCGAGAAGGCCGCGCAGGATCAGGACAAAGGCTCCTAGGGATTTTGTTTCACTTTTTCCATCTTCCCATTCGGCAACAATCTCTTCATCAAGTGGTGAAGTCTTGCCAAAAGTAAGCCAGGATCAGCGTAGGGCTCCACAGGCATCTTTTCCCTCACCCTTAACCTCTCTTCCAATGAAAGAAATGGGGTCGCGCCATCCTCGCAATAGGCAGCCATTGTCTTCGGCCCTGCCGACAAGGAGAAAAAGCAGGCGGGGATCCATAAGCCCATAAAGCAAACAGCTGCGGTGTTATCCACAGCTTGAGCAGAGTCCAGATCTGAGCAGCTCATCGTTTCTGGAGGTTGTGTATCGGTGATCAACCCATTCTCATCCTTCCGGTGGAGACATTCTTCTCGCTCTCCAGCTGGGATCCCAGAAGTTGAACCTCAGCCCCCAGACGCTTCCGATCCTTTTGCTTCCCAACGGGAGCAGATGGTCAAGAAACAGCTCATCAAACGAGGGATCCGAGATCCACGGGTACTGGAAGCCATGGGAAAAGTGCCGCGTCACCTTTTTGTCCCCTCTGATCTGCGGGATCGGGCCTACAGGGATTGCCCTCTGCCCATCGGCTATGGCCAGACCATTTCTCAGCCCTATATTGTTGCTTTTATGACAGAAGCTGCTCGCCTCACGCCTGAATCGGTGGTGTTGGAAATCGGCACCGGCTCCGGCTATCAGGCGGCTGTTTTGGCAGAGCTGGCCCGGCAAGTGTATAGCCTGGAGCGTCTGTCCCCATTGGCTGCTCAAGCTCAACAAACCCTCGCTGCCCTGGGCTATCGCAACGTGGAAGTGCGTCAGGGGGATGGCTACCAAGGTTGGCCAGAGCATGCTCCCTACGATGCCATTCTGGTGACGGCAGCGCCCCCAACTGTGCCCATGGTGCTGCTGGATCAACTGGCGGTGGGGGGCACCTTGGTGGTGCCGGTGGGAGAAAGCCCTTCGGACTCCGGTGCCCAGGGATCCCAGTCCTTGCTGATCCTCTGCAAAACAGCCCAAGGATGGGTTCAAAAAGGGGCTTTTCCGGTGCAGTTTGTGCCCATGGTCTAGGGTTTTGCCCCCTCTACTCCTGCCAAAAGATGGGCGCGAATTTGCAAAGCCAATTGGGGATGGTCGGTAATCAACCCTTGAACAACGGGATTTTGTCCTACTGAGCCGGCAAATGGCTGCAAGCACAACTTCATCACTTCAGGATCGTTCACCGTCCAAACGTACAGAGGGATCCCGGCCTGTTCAGCTTCAGCCAAGAACTGCAAGTTCACCCAACTGTAGTGGGGGGCCAGAAAATCCGCTCCCAACTCCCGGCAACGGGTAAGTAAAGATCCCTTGGCTTGCTCCTCAGCCTTTGCCTCGATCAACAGGCCAACCTTGGGTTGCGGGGACAAAAGCGTTTTAACCCGCTGCACCACCTGAGGCAAAAAAGAGGTGATCACAAATTCTTCGGGGGTCAAAATATCGCTAACGAGGGCAAGGACTTGTTCCTCATAGCCTGCTTCTTTGAGTTCGATATCGAGGGTGATTTTGCCCTTGATATGTGACAGGGTCTCTTCAAGAGTGGGAATCGTGGGTTTGCGGGCCCGAATCTCGGCCCAAGTTAATGCGGCCAAAGGCTGTCCATCCAAATCGGCATCGTGAACAACCAGTGGGATCCCATCTCGGCTACAGCGCACATCCAGCTCAATTTGGTCGGCCCCCACTTCAACAGCAGCAGCAAAAGCGGCCAGCGTGTTTTCCTCGGCGTGGGTGTGCTCCCCACGGTGGGCGACAATCTGGGTGTAGGGGCGCATGTCAGCACCTCTGAAGCGGGGTTGAGTGCCAGGTTGCGCAGCTCTATTATGATTGGCTCTCGGTGGTTCAGAAAGGGATCCCAGCAGGCGACACTCCCCCAGCGGAAGCGATAAGCTAGGAGAGCATGCCTCTAACCCCCAAAACCCTGAACTTTGCTGAATTTACTGAGCTT
>NZ_JANSIH010000419.1:0-16498 GCF_047462075.1 Synechococcus sp. R55.2 | reverse complement strand
CTCTCGGTTTCACATACCTAGCCATACCAAGCAGCCATACTGAACATACTGTACACTATTTTCAGTATAGTCCAGCGTATCATTGACTAGAGTCATGCTCTGCCCCGCCTCAGACTGAGGTTCTAGCACCGAAGGGTAGTGCGCTACACTCGCCGAGATTGGGTTTTGAGTGTAGGATCCCTGCCCAAAAGTTGCTGCGGCTGCTATGACTAGGGCAGTGGGTGGTGAGGGATCGTGATGAAGACTTCACAGCTTGCAAAAGGATGCCTGCTGATCGATTGTCGGGACTTTGATGAAAAGACGATAAACCTGTTTTTGGCACCTGGGCCCGATCCCTATCGGGAAACAGAAGAATTTCTCCTGGACTGCGAGATGCGGGCAGATGAGCTGCCCCGTTATCTGCGGCGGGCCTTGCTGGAGTTTCAGTTGTATTCCAATTCGGAAGGGATCCTGCTGCTGCGGGGCTTGCCCGTGGATCCCGGACTAGACCATACCCGCACACCGGCTCTGGCGCAGCGCTCTGAGGAGAAAACCACTTTTGTCAGCGAACGCTGCTTGGCAATGATCGGCAGCCGCTTGGGGCATTTGG
The DNA here is from genome assembly GCF_047462075.1 of Synechococcus sp. R55.2. Classification (NCBI taxonomy): domain Bacteria; kingdom Bacillati; phylum Cyanobacteriota; class Cyanophyceae; order Synechococcales; family Synechococcaceae; genus Synechococcus; species Synechococcus sp. R55.2. The sequence goes on along the minus strand of NZ_JANSIH010000419.1, from coordinate 15,909 downwards.
TCTCCTACATCCAAGAAAAAAACGGGGATTTGTTTCAAAACTTGGTGCCTACTCCCGACAGCGAAGAGGTGCAATCTTCCGAGGGATCCCGCACTCGGCTACAGTTTCACCGCGAGACGGTTTTTCATCCCCACTCACCGGAGTTTTTGCTGCTGTTTTGCCTGCGCCCCGACCATGATCGTGTGGCGGAAACCACCTACGCCAGCATCCGTCATGTCCTGCCTCTGCTAGGAGAGCGAGAGCGGGAGCTGCTGTTTGAACCCCTGTATCGCACCGGCATCGACTACTCCTTCGGCAACCGGCAAGCCCTGATCAATGGACCCATTTTGCCGGTGTTGTATGGCCGTCGAGAGGATCCCTTCTGGAACTACGACGAAGACCTGATGGTGGGGCTCACCCCCGAAGCCAGTCTGGCTCTAGAAGCCCTGAGGAAGGGAATCCACGCTGTCTACCGAGGCATCAAGCTGGAAACAGGGGATCTGCTCTGTATTGACAATCGCCGCACCGTTCACGGACGGACTGCCTTCTCTCCCCGCTACGATGGCTTCGACCGCTGGATCCAACGCTCATTTGTGGTTCGGGATCTCGGCCTTTCGGCAAGGGATCGCCATCCCGGTGAGCGCATCATTCGCATCGCCTTCGCCACAGAGGGTGAGGCCCAAGCTGCCCTCAATGGGGAGCAGGTCTGTCTCAGAAGATCCTGAGAAGTTCGCAGACTTCAGCGCCATCCATAGCTCAAGTCCGTAAAAGTACTATTGGCGATTTCCCCGAAAGGGTTTGGATGAGTCGCCCCAGATTCTGATGTCAAAATACGTGATCCTCACGATGGCTATCGCAGAGCGTTTCCAGCATTCTAGGCTTATGAGCCAAAGCCATCAATTCTTCTCACGATTGCGAGGTTAAGATGAGCATTCGCCAGATCATCGATGAGGTTTTACAATCTTCGGTTTTAACTCTGCAGCAGGAGTCCAGCATTAACCAAATCCTCTGGGAAAGAAACTATGATCCATCTGATCTAGAGGCTCTGGATGAGTTGGTAGAAGCCATTTTGCGCCAAGAGGTAAGGGCTGCTTCCGATCCCTGCTAGAAACCTAGCCTTGCTTGCAAACGACGGCAGATCTTGCTCAAAACTTACACACTTACACAACGCACAACTGAGAGCAATTGTGCATGCTCCTAGCATGAGTCGGGATGAGATTCCAATCTCTCGACAATTTCCCGGATTAAATGCTCATCAGAGCGATTGATCTCGGGGTGGAAAGGCGCCTGTTTTAAGTAGCGCTTGAGATCCTGGCAGGCTTGCTGCCAACGGCCCAACTGATAATACAACAGCCCGCGATCCCTTAGGTGGGGCAAGGATTCAGGGATCAACAACAAGATCCGTTCCGCTGCTGCCAAAGCGGGTTCCAGTTCGGCGCGGCTCAGATAAATTTGCTTGAGGTTGTTGAGCAAGCGTACCAAGATCAGGCGGGGAGGGGTGGGGCGTAGGTGGTGTTCTTGGAAAGGGATCCCAGGCCCGTAGATTTGCGACAAAAGCTCTTGACAATCTTCTGGAAATAAAATCTCCCCCTGCTGAAAGGGATCCACAAAAATCTCGGCGCCTGCAAACAGGGGCCGGATTAAAAAGTGGCCGGGCATGCCCACTCCTGCCATGGGAAAATCGATCCGCCGCGCCAGCTCTAGATAGATCAGCGACAGCGTAATCGGGATCCCGGTGCGCCGATCGATCACTTCGTTCAAAAAGCTGTTGCGTGGGTCGTAATAATCTTCGCGATTGCCACGAAAGCCCAGATCCTCAAAGAGATAGTGATTCAAGATCTTGATGACCCGCAGGGGATAACGCTCCGGGGGAAGGCGCTCTTGCACCTCTGCGGCCATCTCATCCAGAGCGGCCACATACTCTTCCACCTCCAGATCGGGATAGGCTTCTTGGGCAATCCAGAGGGCCGCCCGACCCAGATCGATGGGCTCCGATTGGATTTCAAGGGCAAAGCGTTGACGGGCAGCAGGAATGCTCATGAAATGTTAAATATTAAATATTGAGGTTCTTTGCAAGGATCTCGGTTAGAACAGCAGCGTGCAAAAGCTGGTCAACAGCAAGGTCACCGCCGTCAGGAGCAGGCTAAAGCTCCAAAGCCGCAAAGCGGCAAGCAGCAGGATCCCGATCACCCAAATCAGCAGAGCATTCCAATAGGGTCGGTTGGGGGCTTTGGACACATTAATTTTCTGGAAGAAGGGCAGCAGGATGAACGATACATCCAACAACAGGCGCGGCAGCCGCAAATTGTCCGGCAGCGGCAGATCTCGCACCGCCAAATAAAGCAGCCCCCAGCTCAACAAAAGCGGGATTAGGAGCAGATAGTTGGATTCGGCCAGCAGGGGTCGATCCACCACCAGCGGAAACAGAGGGCTGATCCCCCAGAGCAGATAGAGGTAAAAGTTGAAGTTCAGCAGCGGCTGTAGCAGAGGGGGCACCTTGAAGCGTTGACCTTGGGATCCGATCCCGTTTACCTGAGCTGCGATTTTCTGGCCCAGGGATCCACCTTTTTGAGGGGTTTGCGCTGCCGGAGCCGCCCGCCAACCGCAGTGGTCGCAGTAGGGAGACTTGAACCGGTAGGCTGGGATCGGCTTGCCACAGGAAGGGCAACGTTGGATCGGACGAGGTTGAGAACTGGAAGCCATGACCACCCCGCGGTACTTCTGCCTTAGCATGCCCCAATGGCTCTCAGTTTACTCCCAGGGCAAACGACAATGTAATACAGGCTGCCCCCAAAGCCGCGCCGGCCATGACCTGAACGGGAGTGTGCCCCAGCAATTCTTTCAGGTAGGGTTCTGGAAAACGGTCGGCGCCCTTTTCTTCAAACCATTCTTCCAGGAGGCGATTCAGCACCCGCGCCTGTTTTCCAGCGGCTTGGCGGATCCCCGCGGCATCGTACATCACCACCAATGCGAAAACCACCGTCGCGGCAAACAGCAGGCTGTCCCAGCCTTCCTGCATCCCCACCCCAATGGACAAAGCCGTCACCAACGCTGCGTGGGAGCTGGGCATTCCCCCGGTTTCCACCAAGACTCGCAGGTTAACCTTGCCTGACCGCACATAGGAAAGGATCAGCTTGATGGCTTGGGCCAACACACTGGCCAGCAAAGCAACCCAGAGGACATGATTGGCCATCAACTGTTGCAGCATACGGCTCTCCAGCACAGACATGCGAGCAGGGTCTCCAGGGATCCCATCTGATCTTGTCCCCTTGTCCTGTCCTAATGCTGACGGCGAGTGATGAAATCTGCCAGGGCCAACAGCGGTTCTGCCCGCGATCCATAGGGGCGCAACGCTTCCTTGGCCGATTGAATCAGCTCCTCGGCTTTTTGCCGGGAGGCCTCTAGGCCCAACAAGCTGGGATAGGTGGCTTTGGCGGCAGCTTGATCCTTTCCTGCCGTTTTGCCCAGTTGCTCGCTGGTGGCGGTGATGTCCAAAATGTCGTCCACAATCTGAAAGGCCAAGCCAATATCGCGGGCGTAGCGGCTCAGGCGGTCCAGCAGCTCCTCATCTCCCCCCGCCAGGATCCCTCCCGAAACCACCGAGACTTCCAATAGAGCGCCGGTTTTGTGGCTGTGAATGTACTCCAAAGTTTCCAGGGAAATGGCTTTGCCCTCCGACTCCAGATCCACCACCTGTCCCCCCACCAAACCGGTTGCCGCCACAGCATGGCCAATGCGGGCGATCACCTGTAACACCAACTGCGGCGGTACCCCCTGAGTTTGGCTAGCAATGTGCTCAAAGGCAAAAGCCAGCAGAGCATCTCCCGCCAAAATGGCAATGTCTTCGCCGAACACCTTGTGGTTGGTGGGTTTGCCGCGGCGAAAGTCGTCATTGTCCATGGCCGGCAGATCGTCATGGATCAGCGACATGGTGTGGATCATTTCCAGGGCACAGGCGGTAGGCAGAGCCTGCTCCACAGTGCCGCCGGCCAACTCGCAAGCAGCCAGACAGAGGATGGGCCTGAGGCGCTTCCCCCCTGCCAATAGGCTGTAGCGCATCGCCTCGTAAATGCGCTCCGGATAGGCGGGAACCAAAGCTGCAGAGAGAGCTTCTTCCACCTGTTGCTGACGCTGGCTCAGGTAGGCTTTCAGGTTAAAGGTTTGGGCAACCAAGCGGGGTTTCCTCTCAACTCGGCAATGGGGGGATCCTTGTCGAGCCGTTCTTCAACAGACTTGTCAGGTGTCATTATCTCATGTCCACTTTAATTGGGGATCCCAGCCCAGAGGCCAAAAGGGTAAGAAGTAACAGCAAGTTGCAGCCGATGAAGAAACTGCAGGGATCCTGAGCCGCCAACTTGCGGTTGCTGTCGCCACAATGTCAGGATTCATAAGGATCTTTAGCCGGATTGCCCTCCTATGTCCCACTCGCCTGTTCAGCTCAGCGCCACCTCCTCCACCGCCAGCGGTGCGGAGCACTTGGGTGACCGTTTGCTGCGGGCGGCCCGAGGGGAAGTGCTGGATCGCCCTCCAGTTTGGATGATGCGCCAGGCGGGTCGCTACATGGCGGCCTACCGCGAGCTGCAAAGCAAGTACACCTTTAAGCAGCGTTGCGAGATCCCGGAGCTGGCCGTCGAGATCTCGTTGCAACCGTTTCGGGCCTTTGCCCCTGATGGGGTGATCCTGTTCAGCGATATCCTCACCCCCCTTGAGGGCATGGGCATCCCCTTTGAGCTGGTGGAGCATCAGGGGCCAATCATCGACCCGCCGATTCGTTCCCAAGCCCAAATTGAACGCATCCGCCTCCTGGAACCGGAAGAAAGTCTGCCCTTTATCAAGACCATTCTCAGCACCCTGCGCCGCGAGGTGGAAGGGAAAGCAACGCTGCTGGGGTTTGTCGGCTCCCCCTGGACTCTGGCCTGCTATGCTGTGGAAGGGCGCAGCTCCAAAGATTACGCCCACATCAAGAGCTTGGCCTTCGCGCAGCCGCCATTGCTGCATCAGTTGCTGAGTAAGCTGGCCGACAGCATTGCCCGCTACGTGATCTACCAGATCGAGTGCGGCGCCCAGGTGGTGCAGTTGTTCGATACTTGGGCCGGCCAGCTCAGCCCAGTCGATTACGAGTGTTGGGCCTTGCCCTACCAAAAGCAAATTGTGGATCAGGTGAAAGCTCGCTATCCGCAGGTGCCACTGATCCTCTACATCAACGGCAGCGCCGCTTTGCTGGAGCGGGTGGGCAAAGCCGGCATCGACGTGTTCAGCCTCGATTGGATGAGCGATATGGCAGAGGCCAGGGCCCGCCTGGGATCCCTAGCGGTGCAGGGCAATCTGGATCCAATGGTGTTGCTGGGATCCCCGGAGTTCATCCGGCAGCGCACCCTAGAGGTGATTCGAAAAGCCGGATCCCGTGGGCATATCATGAACCTGGGCCACGGCATTCACCCAAGCACTCCAGAGGCCAATGTCCATTACTTTTTCGAGACGGTGCGCCAGTCGGCAGAGCTCCTAAAAGCCCTCTAGCCCAACAGGCAGTGGGAACCCCTCTTCCCTGAGGTGTTTTTGCTCAAGGGCTGTACAGCCATCCCTAGGGATCCCCGGTGTACATCAGCGTCATCATTCCCACCTACAACCGCCGTCCCATTTTGGAGCAGTGTCTGCGGGCCCTGGCGCAGCAGCAGCCCGGCCCCTACGAGGGCTACGAGGTGGTGGTGGTGGACGATGGCTCCACCGATGGCACAGTGGAATGGCTGCAGAACAACCCCGTTGGCTTGCCCCAGTGGAAACTGTTGCAGCAGGAGCACCGCGGCCCCGCCGCTGCCCGCAACCTGGGGTTTCGCCACGCCCAGGGATCCCTCATCGTCTTTATCGACAGCGACCTGGTGGTGGTGGATCACTTCTTGGCCAGCCACGCCCAGATGCTGCGGCGGCACGGCGTCACAGGGGATCCCCGCTCCCCCCACGAGGCCAAGGTCTTCACCTACGGGCGGGTGATCAACACGAGCAATTTTCAGGATCCCCGCTCCGAACCCTTCAAGCCCACCGATTTTTCGGCAGCCTTTTTCGCCACCGGCAACGTGGCCATTGCCCGCCATTGGTTGGAGCTGGCCTGCGAAACCCCCGCCGGCCCCTTTGACGAGCGGTTTCACCTCTACGGCTGGGAAGACCTGGAGCTGGGGGTGCGGCTAAAACGTTTGGGCCTGCGCCTGGTCAAGTGCCCCCAGGCCACCGGCTACCACTGGCATCCGCCCTTTGAGCTGCAGCAGATCCCAGGATTGATTGAGCGGGAACGGCAGCGGGGCCGCATGGGTATTCTCTTTTACCAAAAACACCCCACCTGGGCCGTGCGCCTGATGATCCAACTGACGCCCCTGCACCAATTCCTGTGGGGCCTTTTATCCCTGGGGGGCTGGCTGAACGAGAAGCGGGTGGAACCGCTGCTGCGCTGGTTGATCCGGCATGGCCGCTCGCAGTTGGCCTTGGAGCTGTGCCGGATTTTTTTCCTCAACTGGTACAACGTGCAGGCCGTTTACGAAGGCTACAGAGCGATGAAAGCGCGAAATAAGGGGATCCACTCGGCTTGAGCTGCCACCAGGGCGGGGTAAGTGAGTCGGCCATAATCCTTGCCGGGAATCAGAGGCTGGCCGGGATCCGGATCGGTGCAGCTCAGGGGTTCCCAAACGGCACCGGCCCCCTTGACAATGACCCACACTGCCGCCACATCCCAGATCTTGGGCGAGCGTTCCACCGCCCCCAGAAGGCCGCCACCGGCCACCGCCAGCAGGTTGTAGGCAGCGCCCCCCAACATCCGCGCTTTGCAGGGGAAGTGTGGGCTAATCCAATGGCTGCTGCGGGAACAGAAATTAAACAATTGGTTGGGGCCGGGTGAGGCGGTGCTAGGACGGATTGGCTGGGGACAGGCGGGATCCCGGTCGTGGCGGGTGAGAAAAGCTCCTGCTGCTGCATCCCCAGGAAACCGAGGCCAATAACCGTAAAAAGTCTGGCGGATGGGCGGCAGATGGACACAGCCAAACACCGGCACGCCCCAATGCAGCAAAGCCAAGGAGCTGCCCCAAATGGGGATCCCACGGGCAAAATTGGTGGTGCCATCCAAAGGATCCACTACCCAACACCACTCCTTCTCGGGAAAAATGTGGTTGGATTCCTCGCTCAGATAACCGTGATCGGGGTAGGCAGCGGCAATGGCCCCTTGAAAAGCGCGATCCGCCCACTGGTCAGAAGAGGTTACCAAGCTGCCGTCGGCTTTTAAGGACTCCGTCCCGCTGGCGCGAACCGTAGGGTGGGCCTGGCCAAAGTCTGCCAAGAGCTGGGATCCCACGCTGGCCGTAGCCTGCAAGGCAAACTCGGTAACCTCCAGCCAGAAAGGGGATAGAGCAGCAGTTGCAGAAGGAGCACTCATGCCCCAATCCTAGCGGGATCCCTGGCTTTTGGGGTGGAAAAGGGGTCGCAATGGCAGCGGATCCCTCACCAGCAGGTTTTAAGCCCCTAAGCTGACTAGAATCATAGGTAGACTCCCCGGCTGGCCGCCCTCCTCCATGAACCAGCGCCTGATTGGACAACTGATTGGCAACCGCTACCGGCTGACCCGCCACATCAGCGAGGGTGGCTACGGCAATGTGTTCGAGGCGGTGGATACCCAGCTCAATGACGAGCTGGTGGCCGTCAAGTTGTTGCGCCCGCCGCCCCCGGACATGGGCCCAGAGTACTACCAGCAACTGCAGCAACGCTTCATGGATGAGGCCAGGGTCAGCGCTCTGTTGGGCGAGCACCCCAACATCGTGCAGGTGCGCTCTTACGGCCTGTACCAAAACCAGCCCTATCTGGTGATGGAGTACCTGAATGCCAAACCCTACAGCGGCCAGGGGTTGGACTATGTGCTGGCTCGGGAAGGCCCCTTGCACCCAGAGCGAGTGGTGAACTTGGCTCTGCAAATTTGCTCTGCCCTGCACCACGCCCACAACTTTCAGATGGATCTGGGCAAGCACTCCATTCGCGGCGTCATCCACCGCGACATTAAACCCAGCAACATCTTTGTGCAGAAAGGGCCCGATGGGAAAGAGCGGGTCAAGATCCTGGACTTCGGCATTTCCAAGCTCATGGGGGAGACCTCTCGTGGCCTGACGCAGACGGGCTATTTTTTGGGCACGATGGTCTATGCCTCGCCCGAGCAAATGCGCGGAGAAAAGCTGGATGGCCGCTCCGACATCTATTCCTTGGGGGTGGTGCTGTACGAGCTGTTAACTGGTGCGTTGCCCTTCGAGCCGGATACCGACACCTTGCAAGGCTGGTACCACGTCCACAACTTTCAAAAGCCCCGCCCCTTCCAAGACCACAAGCTAGCCCACCCCATCCCTGCTGCTCTGGAGAGGGTCATCCTCCAGTGCCTAGAGAAAGACCCTGCCCTCCGCCCAGCCAACATGGAAGGGCTCAGCCAGCAGCTACAGGCTGTCTATGGAAACAAGGTTGCCCCTCCTGCCCCGTTCGTCCCCTCAAATTCCTCTCGTTCACCTCAAGGTGTTCGCCCCCCGCGGATCCCGACCGGATTTGGCCAGCCGACTTCCCAACAGCCGATGGGTCGAGCCGCCCCAGACGAGGAAGAAAAGCTACAACGGGCGGTAAGGCTGATCGAGGCAAGCGAGTACAAGATGGCCGTCCATCTGCTCAATGAGCTGATCCAGAGCGCCCCCAACGAAGCCCGCTACTATCTCTACCGCGGCCTGGCCCACCAACGGCAGGGACATTGGGGCCTTGCCCAGATGGATTATCAAGGGGTGCTGCGGCTGGAGCCGGGTAACCCTTCAGCGGAACAGGGGCTGCGCGAGGTGGAACAGAAGGTTGGGCAGGAACATGTCAACAGCAAGTCCGGCTCTCATCTGTTGGATGCACCCCTGAATGCACCCCGCCTGGGCAAAGGGTCGGCGTTGAGTTGGCTCTTGGCCAATTTGGGGGCGGCTGGGATCGGCTACCTGGGGTTGGGGGCATTGGCTCCTCTGCTGGCGGCTTTGGGATCACTACAAGAAGCGGTGGCTGGAGCCGGCCTTGGCTTGCTGATGGGGCTGCTGCAGTGGCTGGTGTTGCGGCGGCAGGTTTCGGTGGGATGGGTGGCTGCAACTTTGCTGGCCACGGCTTTGGGCTGGGCGGCGGCGGATTTCCTCGCTCCCCAGGTGGGGGTAGCAACCTCTGCTTTTAACCCGACGGATCCCTGGCTCCAAAATGCCTTGCGGGCGATGGGAGATGTGCTGCGCGGTTTGCTGGTGGGGGTCGGCGTTGGTGGGCTGCAATGGGCCTTGTGGTCTCAGTGCTGGAAAGGTAGCCGGGCTTGGATCTTGGCGGCAGTTGCCGAAGGGGCAGGATCGGCTCTGTTGATGGGTTGGCTGCTGGACAATACTACCTTGAACAGTTGGCTGCTGCTGATCGTGGGGCTACTGGCCAACACGCGCCCCCTCAGCGCAATGGTGCTTTTGAATTTGCGCCGGATCCCTACTGTTCAAAATCAACAACAAGCCTCTTAGGCCCCAGGGATCCCGTTCCGAAAAACAACCGCAGTTCGACAGTCCCTTTGACTCTCTCTAGGAAAGAGGGGAGCCAGGAATTGAAATAGATCATCATGGTACTGGATCCACCTGGCTATGGGCAATTTGGCTTGGGATCCCGTAAAGCAATGGCAATTCAACTGCAACATTCAAGCAACAAAAAGGCCCCCTTTCGAGGGCTCTTTTGAGGATACTGTTGCGCCGTTTTACCGTGGTTTTCGACCTGGAAAATCCAGTGTAGGATACCGGGGATGATTGTTGATAGTTTCCAAATCTAAGTTTGGCTTACTGCTCTCACATCCACTTCCCATCCTAATTGTCGAAGGGTATAGATCGCAAAAACATAACGGCAGTCACCAACGCCGCAGAATCCTTTTCCAATCATACCCCATTTTTGGGATGTGCCTGTCAAGTGCTCATAAGGGCTAGGATGAAAGATAGCTTGACTTGTTGCCGGCCATGCTCGGTTCCTGGTTAGACAACATCTATGGCGCTTGGTTTCTGCCGGAGCGCACTTTTCGGGCACTGCGGGAACAGCCCGTTCTCTGGCAAGCCTTTGGGGTGGTGGGGCTGCTTAACGTCCTAGAGGCGATTCGCCGCTCTGGGGCAAGCCTGCCGAGCATGGTGCTGGCAGTACTGATGGGATCCCTGGGCTGGGTGAGTTTGGCGGCTTTGCTGCAGTTGCTGGCCTTCTGTTTAGGTCGGGCTGCCCCTTCCTTTTCGGCGCTGCTGTGCTTGACGGGGTTTGCCGGCTTGCCGTGGCTGCTGCTGGGGCCTGCTCAATCGTTGGGTGGGGTACTGGGATCCCTGCTGGGCCTTGCAGCGCTGCTGTGGTTTGTGGTTTGGCAGGTGCGGGCGGTAGCTGTAGCGCTGGATTTGGAGTGGTGGCGCCTGGTGGGCCTGATCCCATTGGCTTTCCTAGGGGGGATCCTGTCCCTGAGCTGGCTGACCAGCGGCGTCGTTGCTCTGGCTTCCTTGCGCTAAAGCTTATAGTTGTTTCAGGTTAGGGTGAGACGCCTGGGCTACCAAGAAAAGCCTTCTGGTTCTGCGTATTGTTGCTCCGCAACGCTGACGCGACGATGCGACCAGGGCTTTAGGTGTGGGTGCAGTGTCCTAGTTGGAGTTGAAATGATCATAATTCCCATTGGATCTTGGGGTGTGGCCAGGGATGCTTCCCCGGAATTAGCGGGGCACTCGCTGCAGATGCGGCTTTTCCTCCGGCAGAATAGCGCCCTCTACGGGGCAGACCTGTAAACAGATGCCACAGTCAATGCAGGTGGAAAACTCAATCCAAAAGTAGTCGGTGCCTTTGGCATTTTTGGTATCGCCGGGGTGGATGCAGGCGACGGGGCAAGCCTCTACACAGTCGGCCACACCTTCACAGATATCGGTGACAATTGTATGCGGCATGGATCCCTCCCAATGATTGCTCTAAGTCAAATTCTAAGTGCAGTTGCCACAAGGTCAGCCTTGACGTCGCCTGCGCTTCCTATGCTTTTGACTTTTTGATTGAGATGCGCGACATTAGCCCAAAGCTGTCTGAAAAAGATGGGGCTTATATCTCAGTTCTAGGGTTCATTTTAGGCCAAAATTGCTCCCCAACGAAGAATTTTCCGGATTGTCGCTTTTTCTGACTTTGTCTGGGGCCTCTCAGCACAGCGCCAACATGTGGGAGGTCAGAGACAGTCGGCAAACCGGCTCCCGCCGCCTCGAGAGTTCTTTCTTGCCAAAAATGCCAAGGGACATACTCTGCTTTGGCCTAAGTTTTAACCGAAAGGTAGGATGATTTGCCACAAAACCAAAGGCTAAATCTCTCTGGGATCCCGCTCTTGAGACTGCCACCAACGGCTGAGGGGCCAGTACAAAGCAGGTGCCCAGAGGCTACTTAAAATAGCAGACGTGAGGGCATTGCGTTGATGGTTCCACCAGATGCTCTCCAGAGAACGCGAACCGTCGCCGCCGATGCTGCCGAAAGAGTGAAGGGAGTTCCCCAATCCATCCAGCAAAGTTTGCATTCCCGCCGGATCCAGGCCCTCGGATCCCTGGGAGGCGGCAAGCCACATCCACTGCAGCGCCATCAGGGTTTCGGCAATCACCACCATACCAAAAACGATCAAGGCCACCGAGATAAAGTCTTCTTGCATGTAGCGTTGTTTTTGCAACTTGGCGGTGAGGATCCCGACTACGGCCAGCCCCAGCGCATGGGTAGGACAAGGGCTGGTCAGCGCATCTTGCAGAAAACCCAGGGTGACCCCGGCAACAGCTCCCTGCCAAGCTTTACGCCGCACACTCCAGCACACCACCCAGATCAAGGGCCAATCTGGGGTTAAGCCTGCCAGCTCCAAGCCCGGCCCGCGCCACCAAGGGGCCACTGCTGCCAGCAATCCTGATAGGGCAGTCACCACCCAGTTGAGGTGAGACTTGAGCTTAAGAATCAGAGGGTTGAGCATAGCGGTAGATCAAGGCCCATTCCAAGAGGCCCAGCGGCGCCGACAGTTCGACAGTGGCTTGGGGGGCAGGGCTGGCATCCAAGTTGACCGCTCGAACCGTTCCCACCACCACCCCGGCTGGGTAAAAGCTGCTCAGGCCCGAGGTCACCACCACATCCCCCACCTCTACTTTGGGGGCCTTGTCGAAAAAATCCAAAATGGCGCTCTGGGTGCCCGTACCCCTCAGGATGCCCATGTGTCGGCTGCGACTCAGCATTACCCCGACACGGCTGGTGGGATCGCTGATCAGGAGCACTCGGCTGGTGTTGGGCGTGACCGACTCAACTCGCCCGATCAACCCGCCCGGCGCCATGACTACATCTCCCACCCTGACTCCATGCCGGCTGCCGCGGCTGAGGGTGAGCTGTTGCCACCAGTGATCGGCGCTGCGACCCACCACTGCTGCCGGGATCCCCGCTTGGGGCATCTGCTCGGTAAATTGCAGCAGCCGCTTCAGCTCGCGGTTTTGGTACTGCAGCTCGGCTACCAGGGCTTGCAGCTCACGGTTGGCGGCCTGGCTGAGCACCGCGGCGGGATCCACAGGTGGACGGGCCGGGGCGGTGATCCAACTGTACAGCTCCACCAACAGGGATCCCTGGGTTTGGCGCAAGCCCAATGCTACCCCCATCGCCAAAGCAGACAGGAGTAACCCCAAGCCGTAGCGCCTCCACCATTGGCGTAGCCGATTCAAGCAATACCTCTCCGACCCACTCGACTCACACCTCAAATCAGGAAATCAGGGAGAGGGAGAAGCGCCTCTAGCCCTTGAAGCTGCCGCTCAACACTCGACCCAAGGTTTTGAAATCCTCCAGAACTCGCCCTGTACCCAGCACCACACAACTGAGGGGATCCGGAGCAATGTGAACCAAGATCCCGGTTTCATGGCTGATCAGGGCATCCAGACCCTTGAGCAAGGCTCCTCCGCCGGCCAGCATGATGCCGCGGTCGATAATGTCGGCAGCCAATTCCGGTGGAGTGCGCTCCAGGGTGCGCTTAATGGCTTCCACAATCACCGAGAGGGGCTCGGCCATGCTCTCGCGAATTTCGGTGCTCTTCACCGTGACGGTACGGGGTAAACCCGAGAGCAGGTGTAACCCGCGCACTTCCATGGTCAGTTCCTCTTGAATTGGGTAGGCGGAGCCAATCCGAATCTTGATCTCTTCAGCGGTGCGCTCCCCGATGGTGAGGTTGTGGACTTTTTTCATGTACTGGACGATGGCCTCGCTCAGCTCATCTCCCGCTACCCGCACGGACTCGCTCAGCACGATCCCCTGCAAGCTAAGGACGGCTACCTCAGTGGTGCCGCCGCCGATGTCGATGATCATGTTCCCGGTGGGCTCTTGCACCGGCAGCCCGGCCCCAATGGCTGCTGCCACCGGCTCATCCACCAAATACACCTCCCGCGACCCGGCCTGGAGAGCGGCTTCCATCACAGCCCGTCGCTCCACTCCGGTCACGCCGCTGGGGATCCCAATCACAATGCGCGGAGCAATGAGGTACCGGCCCTCGTGTACGCGGTGGATGAAGTGTTTTAGCATCATCTCCGCCGTGTCGAAATCGGCAATCACCCCATCTCGCAGAGGACGCACCGCCACGATGTTGCCTGGGGTACGGCCCAACATTTTTTTGGCATCTTCCCCCACAGCCAGGGGTTGCTTGGTGTTTTGGTCGATGGCAACCACAGAGGGCTCTTGCAGGACAATGCCTCGCCCGGCCACGTAGACCAGCGTGTTGGCAGTGCCCAAATCAATGCCCATATCACGGGAAAATCGGCTGAAGAACCCCACGGTAAGTCGCTCCAGTCTTGACTTGGGAAGAAGCAGCAAGCTTCGGTACCTACTATAGTCTAGCTATAGTCTAGTTCTGCTAGAGAATCTCCCCCGAAGATCGGGAATCTGCTCCAGAGAAACCGGCTGTAGCTGTATCCCAGCCAACTGTGGAAGATTAAATTCGCCGCTAAGGTGCAATCCTGTTGTGATTCGGGATCCCATATGCCTAAGGTTGCCATTGCTCCAGCCGGATATCCGGCCATCGCCCCCTATTCTCCCGGCGTGAAGGTGGGCAATACCCTCTACATCTCGGGCACATTGGCCCTAGATCCGGAGGGCAAGACGGTGGGATCCGACATCGCCACCCAAACTCGCGTGGTGTTGGATCTGATTAAAAGCGTCGTTACAGAAGCAGGAGGAACGATGGAGGACATCGTCTTCTGCAGCGTTTTCTTGACCGACTACGCCAACTATGCGGGCATGAACGCCGTATACAAAGAGTATTTTCCGGGGGTATTACCGGCTCGATTTGTGGTGAAAGCAGACTTGGTACGTCCTGATCTGCTGGTGGAAATTGCTGCCGTGGCCCACATTGGGGCTTGAGGATTTGAGTCTATTTGGAGATTTTCAATGCCGACTCCTATTGTGATCCCCAGTCGCCCGGATCCGGTTACCTTTCAGTTGGAAGAAACCGCCTTGATCGTGGTGGACATGCAAAATGCCTACGCCAGCAGGGGCGGGTATGTGGACCTTTTGGGTAGTGATCTCGGCGAAGCGCCGGCGGTCATTCAGGTTATCGCCCGTGTGCTGGAAGCGGTTCGCCCTTTACAAATGCCGATCATCTTTACTCAAAATGGCTGGGATCCCCAACTTGAGGAGGCAGGTGGTCCCGGCTCCCCCAATTGGTACAAATCCAACGCCCTGAAGTTGATGCGCCAACGGCCCGAGTTGTCAGGAAAATTATTGATTAAGGGCACGTGGGACTATGATTTTGTTGAGGCATTAAGACCTCTCCCTGGAGAAATCGTTCTCCAGAAAACTCGCTACAGTGCTTTCGCCGGAACTCATTTTGATATGCTGCTGCGGCAGCGGCGGATTCGCAATCTCGTGTTTACAGGCATTGCCACCAATGTCTGTGTGGAATCCACCATCCGAGAAGCTTTTCACCGCGAATATTTCTGTTTGCTGCTATCTGATTCCACCCTGCAGGTGGGGCCGCCCCTGCTCAAGGAGGCCGCCTTAGCCAATATTGAGAAGTTTTTTGGCTGGGTTTGTAGCAGCGATGAGTTTCTCCAGGCTTTGCAAGCTGCTGTGCCGACACGGGTTGGTGCAAAGACTGCATAAGGGGGTTCTTCGACGTGGAGCATTGAGGAACTAAGATAAAGCAACTCGGTCTTTTGGCGGTTGCGATGCAGCTCTCCGGCGCCTTGGTCAGCGTGGCTACCCCAGACTTGCCCCGTCTGCAGCGCTTCTATCGGGCTCTCTTGGGGATCCCTCCCCAAGTCCAGCTTCCAACAGAGGGGGATCCGGTGTACGTGGAGTTTCGTCTGCCGGGGTTGCGGCTGGGCCTTTATCGCAGCCGTCATCTCGATGGTGGTGCCCAAACCGAAGCGGTGAGCCTCTGCCTACAGGTGCAGGATTTACAGGGATCCCTGACAACACTGGAGGGGTTGGCGGAAGCTTATCAGATCTCCATTTCCCCTCTGCGACAAGCCTTTCACGGACAGGAGGTGGATTTTCGGGATCCCGATGGCAACCGGATTGTACTGCACCAGCCTTCTGCTGCTTTTGGGGAAGCGACAGCCTGGGATCCCCAGGGTTAGATCCGCCAAAGGTAGATGGTGTAGGTGTTGATGACATCCGATACGGTGGTGGTGGCGGTGGGGGGCCAATCCCCCATGTCGAAGGAGTGGGTGACCAGACGAGCGCCGGGCCGAAGCTGGGAGCGCAACTTGTCTCGGATCAGCAGGTGGGAGCGGGGCAGCAAATAGCAGCTCACCACCGTCGCCGGGGTTAAGTCCAGAGTGAGCAGATCCTGCTGGAGCATGACTCTAGTCAATAATAAGCTCAACTATACTGAAAAGTCAATAATAAGCTCAACTATACTGAAAATAATGTATAATA
>NZ_JANSIH010000418.1:0-16529 GCF_047462075.1 Synechococcus sp. R55.2 | reverse complement strand
TCGGATGCGTCATATGGGTATAAGAGACAGGGTCTGTACAAGTCGCTCAGTATGTCAGTCGCTTCCCTTCGGGGAAGTGGAATTAATGGAAACCGCACTCCTAGGGCCTTGGCATAGTTCACAGTCCCCCAAGGTCGCTTCCCTTCGGGGAAGTGGAATTAATGGAAACCCTCCTGTTTCCCCCAGAACAACAAAATTGGGGGGCAAGTCGCTTCCCTTCGGGGAAGTGGAATTAATGGAAACTATCTAAGGTAGCCAGGGAAACTGGCGAAAGTTGGGGGGGCGCTTTTCCAAAAAGGCGCGTTTGCCCTCAGCAGCTTCTTCGGTCATGTAGAACAGCAACGTCGCATCTCCGGCCAGCTCCTGCAGCCCCACCTGCCCATCGCAGTCGGCGTTGAAGGCGGCTTTGAGGCAGCGGATGGCTAAGGGGCTGTGCTGGAGAATTTCTTGCGCCCAGCGGATCCCTTCAGCTTCTAGCTCTTCCACTGGCACCACGGCATTGACCAGACCCATCTCTAGGGCTTGGGCTGCGGTGTATTGGCGGCAGAGGAACCAAATCTCGCGGGCTTTTTTTTGCCCCACCACTCGCGCCAGGTAGGCGGCCCCAAAGCCCCCATCGAAGCTGCCCACCCTAGGGCCGGTTTGCCCAAAGATGGCATTATCGGCGGCAATGGTCAGGTCGCAGATGAGGTGCAAAACATGGCCACCCCCAATGGCGTAGCCTGCCACCAGGGCAATCACCACCTTGGGCAAAGAGCGGATGATGCGCTGCAGATCCAGCACATTGAGACGAGGGATCCCGGCCTCATCCAGGTAACCGGCCTCGCCCCGTACGCTTTGATCCCCGCCGGCACAAAAGGCATACTTGCCGTCGCTGTGGGGCCCTGCCCCGGTCAACAACACCACCCCGATACGGGGATCCTCTCGCACATCGGCAAACGCATCAATCAGCTCGGCAATGGTCTTGGGGCGGAAGGCGTTGCGCTTGTGGGGACGGTTGATGGTGATCTTGGCAATGCCATCCGTTTTTTCGTAAAGAATGTCTTCGTAGAGCTTGGCCGTCTGCCACATGGTGTCTGGGTGTATCTGCTTGGGATGCCCGGCTGGCTGACGCGGGCGGCATGGGCGGGTTCATTATAGAGGAGCCCTTGGGTGCTGTGAACTGCTACCGCGAACGGCCTGAAAAGGCTGGGTGAAACGGTTGGTCGCTTGGATGAGGGCTTCCACCAATCCTTCCAGAGTATACTCCTGCGCTTCGATATCCACCCGACCGAATGCGGCTTTGCAGGTTTCGGCGGTTTTGGGGCCGATGGCGGCAATCTGCACCGGTGGATCCCACACCTCTGGGCCCAGCCCTGCCTGCCGGATCAAGTGGGCAAAATGCTGCACCGTCTTGGAGCTGGCAAAGGTGAGGATGTCCACCTGACGGGCCTTCAGAGCCTCCACCACCTGGGGATCCGCTGTCGCCGGACAGGCAGACTGATAGGCGGCCACCTCCACCACCTCTGCCCCTCGCTGCCGCAAACCCTGTACCACCTCCTCCCGGCCTCCCGACTCCACTCTGGGAAAGAGAATCCGCTGCCCTGAGATCGGCTCCGGCCAAACTTGAAGCAGGGCCTCGGCCACAAACTCTTGGGGCATGAGATCGGGATGGATGCCGTACTGGGCGAGCACGGAAGCGGTCTTGGATCCCACCACCGCCACTTGTACGGGGTGGAGAGCCCGACTGTCCCGACCTTGCCGGTGCAACCGCTCAAAGAAAGCCTGCACCCCGTTGGCCGAAGTCAGCAACAGCCAGTTGAATTGGCCCAGGCGGGCAATGGCGGCATCCAAGGGATCCCAACAGGTGGGCGGTTGGATCACCAGGGTGGGCATTTCCAGCACCCGCGCTCCCTGGGCCTGTAGCAGCTCCCGAAAAGCTGGTGATTGCCCCTCGGAACGGGTGACGAGAACCGTCTTGCCTGCCAGGGGAGCCGGCGGAGGCAAAGGAGGGATCCCCGGCAAAAAGTCCTGCCGCAACCGGATCACCTCCCCGACCACCAGCAGACCCGGCAACTTCGCCTGACCCGCCTCCTGCTGCAGCTCCGCCAAGGTGCCCACCCACACCTGCTGCTCTGCTTGCCCCGCCCCCCAGATCAAGGCCACCGGTCGGTCTGCCGGGATCCCAGACTCCATCAGCCGTGCGCCAATGTGCTGTCGCTGCCGGGATCCCATCAAAATCACCAAAGTATCCAACTGGGCCAAAGCGCCCCAGGGCAGAGCTTCCAGCTCGTGGGCGGTGAGAACGGCAAAAGCGCGGCTCAAGTGTTTATCCGTTAACGGGATCCCTGCCCAGAGGGGGCCAGCCAGGGCCGACGACAACCCCGGCCAAATCTCAAAGGGACAGCCCGCCTCCCTAAGGGCTTGGATCTCCTCGCGAGCGCGGCCAAAAATCAGCGGATCCCCCGACTTAAGGTGAACCACCTGTTTGCCTTCTCGGCAGCGCTGGATGAGCCAGTGGATGCCCTCCTGGAGGCTTCCTGGCCCAGAGCGTCGCCACACCTGCGCCTGCGGCGGCAACTCTGCCAACAAGCGCTCATCCACCAGCTCGTCGATCCAGATAGCCTCAGCCTGCCGTAGGATCTCCAGTGCTCCCTGCGTCAGGCCCGCCCGCCCGCCCAGCCCTGCCCCCACTAGATACACCTTGCCCATGCCCTACCCCTTGTAATGTCGATCTTGCCCCTTGTAAGAAGGGGATCCCGCTTGCTTTGCAAATATAAATCGAAGACGCCTCCCAACAGCTCCTCTTCCAAGGGGTGGCCAGCCTGAGGAAAAACTGGTCTACTTGCGAGATACTGAAAGCGTGGCTGCCTGAGGATCCCTGCCTATGTCCGGTGTAACTCCAGAGCCTTGGCCGCGGCGGCGTTTTTTGGCCAGTGGAGCTGCTCTGCTAGCAGTAGGAGCGGGCTCCCGCCCCTCTTCGGCCAGATCCCGGCCCTTGCGACTGGTCACCAACTGGTACGCCCAGGCCGAACACGGCGGCTTTTACCAAGCCCTGGCCACCGGCATCTACGCCGACTACGGTCTGCAGGTGGAAATCCGCATGGGGGGAACGGCGGTTAACGTGCTGCAACTGCTAGCCGGGGGAGCGGCAGATTTTGTGCTCGGCGGCAGCCCCGACGCTCTGGCGGCTCTGCAAGCTGGGATCCCTGTTCTCACCGTGGCCGCCTTTTTCCAGAAGGATCCCCAGTGTCTCTTGGCCCATCCAGGGGTGGGCATCGAGCGCCTGGAAGACCTGCGGGGCAAGCCCATCTGGGTGTCACCGGGGGCCAACCTCACCTACTGGCCTTTTTTGCGGGCCAAATTTGGCTTTACCGACGAGCAGAAGCGCCCCTACAACCTCAGCCTCACGCCCTTCTTGCTGGACAAGTCTTCTGCTCAGCAGGGCTATGTGACCTCCGAGCCCTTCCGCGTGCGCCAGGAGGGGGGCTTTGATCCCGTCGTTTTTCTGCTGGCCGACTACGGCTATTCCCCCTACGCCACCACCCTGGAGACCACCCGCCCCTTTGCCGAACAGCACCCGGAGCAGGTGCGAAAATTTGTAGCTGCCTCCATCCAGGGCTGGCAGAGCTACCTAGAGGATCCCCGCCCCGGCAATCGCCTCATCCGCCAAGACAACCCCAACATGAGCGAGGCCCTCCTGGCCTACGCCCACCAAGCCCTAAAAGACTACGGCCTTCTCACCAGTGGAGATGCCGCCACGCTGGGGATCGGCGCCATGACCCACCAGCGCTGGCAAACCTACTTTCAGGAGATGGTGGCCCTGGGGATCGGCGCAGCGGGTCTGGAGGTTCGCCAAGCCTATACCCTCGACTTCCTCCCCGGCCCCACTGCCTAAGGGATCCCCACTTCCATCGCCGCCAAACTGTGCAAAAGCGGGGATCCCTGCATCCCCAGCTCATGGCGCCGGTGCATTTGGTTTGTCAGCAAGTAGGCCAAAGGTGGGTGGCCGCTCAGCCGTTGGCGGGGGTGGGGCAGATGGTCGTTGCCGAACTGGTGGCGGTACTCCTCCGAGTCGATAAAGGCATTGACCATGGCCTGCAAGCCCTGGTGCACCAAAATGTCGTGGTAGGTGGCCACCTCAGCTTTGCTGGCCGGGGCCCGCCCCAAAAAGTGCTTGAAACCCTGCTCCACACAGCGGGTGTTGCAGCCGGCACTGAAAAACAGCCGCTGATAAAGACGGGATCCCCCGATTTGACGAACCAAACGTTTGATCCCAATCCGCCCGCGGAGAAAGTCCTGCTCGATTTTCTCCAGTTCTCCTGTTTTCTCGTGCTGGTAGGGCTGGCGTTCCAAAAGCTGTTGGTAGGCAGCCCGCAACAGGTTTTGCAACGTTTGCGGATCCCGCTGGCGTGGTTCCATGGCAATAGCTCCCAATCGACAGAACTGACAAAAACAGACAAAACGAGGGGCTACTTTAAAGAAATGGCCAAGAGAGTAGCGAATGGCTCAATACGCTTTTACGGCAAACTTCAGCACATCCTTCTGTAACAAAATTGCCAATAAAAGACCGTGAAGGTTCTACTTAAGATTTACCTTGCCGACAGAACGACCGGGGGAGATCTGCGATAAATATTTACGAAAGGATTGTCATTTTCTCCAATTTACGTGATTTCACTTTGTAACTTTCTAGCCGATAAAAAAAATTCCGTGTTTATTCGTAGTTAAGTATTATGACACTTCCATAAGTATTATGACACTTCCATCCAGAATAACCTGCTCCAGATCCAGAATATAAGTTAAGTAAAGAATGCAGCCTCTCCCAGGGTCACAGGTGCAGGGCTCATCATTTGAAGTGCTCTGGTGAAGTGCTCTGGTTTGATTGACTGGGGACTCAGGTGTTGCTGTAGACCTGCAAGGGGGCTGCAGGGGAAGGGAGTTAATTGTTGTGATTTGTTTGCGTTGCTTATGCAGTAGATCCTGCCCGCCGGAGTTTTTTGTCTGCCCTTAATGTGGATCCCATCTATGGTTAAACAAATCCGGCTAGAGCCTTTATCTCGTGTCTCAGAGGTCGATACCTACAGCAATCTTCTGTCGGCTATTTTGTCGGAGGAGCTGCATGTCTCGCGGGAATGTAACGGTCGCGGCCTCTGTGCCACCTGTCATGTTTACGTCAAAGAGGGAATGGAAAGCCTCACTCCCATCACCCCCCGCGAGGCCAAGACTCTGGAGACCATTACCAGCGCCCGCAGCAATTCCCGGCTGGCCTGTCAGGCGCGGGTGGTTTCCGATGGCGTGGTGGTGGAGCTGCCGCCGGGGATGTACGTGAACTCGCTGAGGGATATCGAAGTGCTCATCGGTCGGCGGGCCGAACAAGACCTGCTGCACCCACGGACGGGGAAGGTTTTGGTGGAGCAGGGCAAGATCATCACTCGCTCTACTGTTAAGCAGCTAGAAAATGAGGACTTCCGCATCATTGGCAATACGCTGGCCCAAACTCGGGAAGTTTGATGGATTGTCGATATTCAGGGATCCCTTGAGCTCGGCAGGTGTTGTTTTATAAACAATCAAACAAGAGTTGAACAATGTTGGATCCCTCAGATAGCTGACCAAGTTTATCGAATGCTTAGCCATTCATTTTGTTGACTCATTGGCATTGTCTGGCCCAGTTGATCCCTACAAATCCCACCAAATCCTGTTGCTTTGCAATCTAGAATTATCCATTTTTTATCAGGAGAGCGCCATGGCCACTACATCTCGACCGGATCCCCGTCCTGCAGTCACCATGCCTGTGGGCCGCGACAAGCATGCCCACTACAGTTACCGCGATTTCTTCCGCTTCAACCGAGATCAGGGCACGATCATCGACTGGAACAACACACAAAATCTCCTGCTCAGCGAAGACTTTATTGTGGGCTTGCAAACAGGCTTGGAACGGGAGGTGGGGGATGCTTCGGCGGCGGTGATGTACACCATTGGCAGAGATTGGGGCATCCGCGATGCCAAGCACTTCTCCGAGTGGTACGAGCGGGAGTATGGGATTGGCGTAAAACAGTCCAACCTTTTGTTTTTGCTGGAGACTTGGTGGTGGCCTTTTACGGCTCAGGGCTGGGGCAAGTGGGAGGTGGAAACCGAATCCAAACAAAAAGGCTTCCTGTTTATCAACTTGTTTGACTCGATGGTGGCTCGCACCCTTGGGGATGTGGGCAAGCCGGTTTGTCATCTCTATGCCGGGCTATTTGCCGGGTTTTTCACCGCTATGACTTCCCGCGAGCTGGCCTGCATCGAGATCCAGTGCTACGCCATGGGGGAAACCTACTGCAAGTTCCTGTTGGGCGGGCAAGAACGCATTGATGCCGCCAATTTTTGGATCACCGAAGGGGCCAGCGCCCGCGAGATCGAGCAGCGTTTGCACCAGTTGTGAGGCTTGCTTGTGGCTTTTGAAGGCTCTCTGGGATCCCTCGACACTTTGGAGAAACGCCCATGGTCACCTTCAACTTAGACACCGATCTGGACTTAACCCAGCCGCTGGCGGTCTTTTTGCAGGGGTTGAACTGGGATAACCGACCCCCGGCCAAGGCTCCCTTTGCTCAAGAGCCGCCGCCGCAGTCCCCCATGCTCTTTGCCCAATCGGTGGGACAGTTTTTTGCCGGCTTCAATTGGTCGGGCATCTGCCCACGCTCAGAGCCGCTGCCGGAATTGCCGGCAGAGGATCCCTTTACCCTTGAGGATTTTGCCGCCTTGTTTGGCGGAGCTTTGCTCTAGCTCTGGTTTGTTCAGGGCTCTCAGTTGTGCTCTCTCGATCCGTGCTCTAAGGAGACTTCACCCATGGATGACCTTCACTCTTGGCCAGAACGCATTGCCGAGCGAGAAGGGGATTACTTAACACCCGACGATCTGCAAGACCTGATTCGTTACTCGCTCTCTTTTAAAGAACGGCTGGAGCTCTACCAAGTCTTACAACAGCAAGAGCTGACCTGGATCCAAAAGGTTTTGCAACAGCAGGGGCCAACCCCCGTCGCGACAGCGTTGCCCAGCAGCAATCCCGCCAGAGAGGGGGCAGAACCTTCTCTAACCCCGGCTCAGCGCCTCTTGGCTCGTCAATTGGCCTTTTGCTTGCGCTCCCTGGGCCTGAGTCTGTTGCTGGGGGATCCCACCCCTGTGCAGCAGGTAACTCTTGGTGCGATGGAACAGTACCTAGGGTTGACGCAAGCGATAGCTCAGCTACGGGCAGTGGTTCAGGGATCCCTGCCAGCGGATCAGCAGGGTTTGCTTGCCCCCTACTGGCAAGAGCTACAAGCTGTCTGCGCCACTTCTCAGGCCCAGTTCCCTTCCTCCTCTTCTTCTAGGTCTGAGGCCGAGGTTGACCTGCCCACAGTTCCGCCGGAGAGGGCTCTCACCTTGGCGGAAATGTTTGTGTGAAGCCAACTAACGGAGGATCTGTCCATGAATTCAAGGGTTGCCGAGCTGATGCAACAAAGCGAAGGCCGCTATCTGCGCCCGGACGAGTTGAAAACTCTACACGCCTACGTGGAAGGGATCCCGAAGCGGGTCCGCCTTTACCAGGTTCTCCAGGCCAAAGAACAAGAGTTGCTGGATCGGGTGATGGAGAAGTTTCAGCCGATGATGCCGAATTTAATCCGCCAGCATGGTCACCTGGCCTGGGAGCGCTGCCGCCGGGATCTGAGCATGGTGTGGCGCTACTGCTGCATGGCCATGCTGCTCAACGACGAAGACTACCTGAGGGATAAATTGCTCTACTGGCTGGAGACGATCCTGAAATCCTTCAAGATGCGCGACCAATGCCAGCCCGCCTACAAGTTGATGCTCGACTCCCTGACCTACATCTTTGGGGCAGAAGAGAGCGAGATGATCCGCCCTTATCTGCTTTTGGCCAAATCCATGCTGGTTAACTGAGTCCATTCGCCCTCAATGGATTCCCTAGTTTTGCCAATCCACCGGACATTCATCCCTTCACTCCAAAAGGCCAAGTTCCAGCCGCCCTCAAATCCGTCCATCCCCCTGTGAGATAGCCATGACTACCCTGCAAGAGATTCTGCAAGACCAGATCTTGCCCGGACACTGCTTCAGCCCCGCCCACTACATCCGCCCCGACATCCACACCGGACTGCTGTACAGCCGCGGAGGATACCGCTTGGCGGCCTTTCCCATGCCCCTGCTGGAAGCTCTCTACTCCGGCCTGCGCTACGAAACCGGCCAAGCCACCCGCGTCATTCTCTACAACTGTGGCCGCGATTGGGGAGAGGCGTTTTTCCGCCGTATTGAAGACGAGCTTTCCGGCTACTACCAGCAGCCGCTGCAGGAATTGCCGATGGGGATCTTCCTGGATGCCCTCAGCGATCTCTGGGCTACCCACGGCTGGGGACGCCTGGAGCTGGATTTTTCCGCCGCCGACCACGGCTTGGTTCAGGCCGGGATCCGCAATTCCGGGTTTGCCCTTGCCGCTCGCGCCAGCTTCAACCCGGAGGAACCTTCTGCACGGCGAGAGCCTGCCGGATATTTGGAGGCGGGAATGCTGGCCAGCCTCTTCTCCTTGCTTTCGGGGCGGGATCTCATCTGCGTGCAGACCACCTGCGAATCCCTGGGGGCCGATCTCAACCGCTTCCTCATCGGCACGGCTCAGCGGCTGCACCACTGCGAGGAATGGGTGCGCAAGGGCCTCTCCCACGAGGAGATTCTGGATCGGCTCACCGCCAGTCCCTAGAAAGGGATCCCTGGCCAGAGCTGTTTTCAGAAGCTCGCTAGGGCAGGTAGGGCTGAAAATCTTGGGTGACCGTCAGAGTCAAGTTGGCATTGGCGTCGATCACCGCCACTTCCGGTGCCGTCACATTGCCGATGACAGCCCCTGCCGCCGCTCCGCCCAGCACTTTCTCCGTCGAGATCACGCGGTCGCCGAACAAGCCTCCCAAGATGGCCCCCGCAGCTGCCCCAATCAAGGCATCTTGCACAATCGCTTCCCCGGAAGTGTGGCGGGGATCCTTGCGCAGCGGGATAACCTGGCTCTGGGCATAGAGGGGGTAGGATTGGCCGTTGAAAATCAGG
Source organism: Synechococcus sp. R55.2 (assembly GCF_047462075.1). Lineage (NCBI taxonomy): Bacteria > Bacillati > Cyanobacteriota > Cyanophyceae > Synechococcales > Synechococcaceae > Synechococcus > Synechococcus sp. R55.2. Next base: position 7,487 of record NZ_JANSIH010000418.1, on the reverse strand, counting down.
GCCCGCGAGACAAACTGGGTGCCGCCGCTCACCGGCTGAAATTGGCCTTCCAAAACGGCCCCCGCCGGGACGACCGTGTTGCCGTAGATGTCCCGCAGAGGGGTATCCAAGCTAAGGCTGACGGCGCGGGTTTCCCCAGGGGCAATCAAGAGGGTTTCTGGGGAGCGATGCACCGCCTGGATCAGATCCCCAGAGCGCAATAGCAACGTGGTTTGCAGTTGAAAGGGCTGGCCAGGTTGCAGGGGTTGAGGGCCAGGGGGAAGGGGGCGAGGATTCACAGGACGCCATCCCTCACCGGCAGGCGGTGGTGGCAAGGGCCCCATTTGGGCCAAAACTGGGGCGGCCATCTGCGCTGAGAGCAATCCGCCAAGCAGAGGAGCCAACAGGCGGCTGGCTGGGTTGGTCATGGTCTTACCCCCATTCATCATTCCTACGCTAGCTGCAAACCGGACAAAACCGGGAGCCTTTCGGGCCTTACCTATCTTTTACCTATCTTGATCAAAGCCAACTGAATGGAAATGGGCTACCTCAGGTGAGCAGATTCCGCTGCTCTTCGCTCCAGATAGAAGTACGGAAAAACGCTAGGGTTGCCCACTCTGGGATCCCTGCTGTCCATGTTAGATTAGGCTCTAGGTTTCTTCCCCTGCGTGGGGCCGAAGTCTTGCAGCATCCCAACCCTCTTCTTGTAGCTATGAAGCGCAGAACATCCATGCCGGGCCAGCCCTCTCCCGGGTCAGAAGCTTCCGCCCAACCTGCTCAATCCTCTTTCCAGCCTTTTGCCATCTCCACTTGGAAGTCTCTTCTCTCGTCAGTGCTGCTGGTGCTGCTGGGCATTGGGCTGGGAGCGGCTCTGGTGGGGGGCAAGGGGGTATCTGCCCAGACGACGGCAACTCCGCCCCAACTGAACCTGAATTTCATCGCCGATGTGGCGCAAAAGGTGGGGCCGGCGGTGGTTCGCATCGATGCTGAGCGGACGGTGCGCGCCCCTGCCCCTTTTCCGGAGGAGTTTTTCAGCGATCCCTTTTTCCGGGATTTCTTTGGCCAAGCGATCCCTTCCATCCCTCGGCAGCGGCGACAGCAGGGAACCGGCTCTGGGTTCATCATCAGCCCAGACGGCCAGATCATCACCAATGCCCATGTGGTCGAGGGATCCGACAAGGTAACGGTGACGCTCAAGGATACCCGCAGCTTTGATGGGCAGGTAATCGGTTCGGATCCGGTTACGGACATCGCCGTGGTGAAGATCAACGCCCAGAACCTGCCGACCGTGAAGCTGGGGCGCTCGGAAACCCTGGAGCCGGGCCAGTGGGCCATTGCCATCGGCAACCCCCTGGGTTTGGATAACACCGTTACGGCTGGGATCATCAGCGCTTTGGGCCGTTCCAGCGGGGAGATTCGGGTGCCTGACAAGCGGGTATCTTTTATCCAAACGGATGCGGCCATTAACCCCGGCAACTCCGGCGGCCCGCTGCTCAACGCTCAAGGGGAGGTGATCGGGGTGAACACCGCCATCATCCAGGGAGCGCAAGGGTTGGGCTTCGCCATCCCCATTGAGACGGCCCAGCGGGTGGCCAATCAGTTGATCACTCGCGGCAAGGTGGATCACCCCTACCTGGGCATCCGCATGCTCACGCTGACTCCAGAGCTGAAGGAGCGCCTCAACCAGGATCCCAATAGCCGCATTTTGATAACGGTGGATCAGGGTGTACTGATTGGCGAAGTCATCCAGGGATCCCCGGCGGAACGGGCAGGGCTGCGGTCTGGGGATGTCATTCTCTCCATCAATGGTCGTGCCGTAACCACAGCCGATCAGGTGCAACAGGAGGTGGAGCGCACTGAGGTGGGCAGCACCCTGGAGCTGGAGATCGAGCGAGCCGGGCGGCGACAGAAGATCCGCGCGGTAACAGGCTCTTTCCCGGCCCCCAGCGGAGGCTGATTGGACGTTGTTCACCACTCCTCCGAGACCCCAGCGACACAGCAGGGTTGTTGTCAATGGGGGTAAACCTCTCAACCTAGGTTGCGAACTCCCCTTTTCCCCTGGGAGAGGGGCTGGGGCGGTGCTGATCGCGCCAGCGGGACGGAGTCCTTACACTTGGGCTATTTCAAACCAACTTGCAGTGACCGTACTGGCGATCTCTACGGTTGGTTCTTGCAGTTACGGCTCAGGGAAAATAATGGTTTAATGGTGACTTAACAGTCGAAACTTCCTGGCCCAGGCCGGAACGCTCTCGGCAGGGCCTCTTGTCATTAGCCTGGGATCCCTTCTCCCCTTGCCTATGCTGAAAACCACTCGTCGCTTGGCCCTGCTAGCCCTGTCGGGGCTGGCGGTTCTTGTTCTCGCTCCCCAGAGGGGCCTCGCCAGGCCCATCATCGTCGGCTCCAAGGACTTTACCGAGCAGTTTATTCTGGGGGAAATGTATGCCTTGGCCCTGGAGGCGGCAGGGTTCACGGTGGAGCGCAAGCTCAACCTGGGGGGCACGCCGGTAGCTCATGCGGGCCTGCTGAGCGGCGAGATCGATCTCTACCCAGAGTACACCGGCACCGGCCTGCTGACGGTGCTTAAACTGCCCACCAGCGGCGACCCGGCAGAGGTGTACGCGACGGTGGCCCGCGAGTACGAGAGCCAGTTCCAACTGATTTGGCTGGATCCCGCCCCCCTGAACAACACCCAGGCCCTGGCCATGACCCGAACTAGAGCGGCTGAGCTGGGCATCGCCACCATCTCGGACATGGTGGCCAAAGCGGGCGAGCTGGTGATGATCGGGCCGCCGGAGTTTCAAGCCCGCGAAGATGGACTACCCGGGATCCAAGCCGTCTACGGTAATTTCCGGCTCAAGGCCTACAAAGCAGTGGATCCCGGCCTGCGCTACCAGGGCTTGGTCAATGGGGAAGCGGATGTGGCGGTGGCTTTTGGCACCGATGGGGAAATTGCCGCCTTTGACCTGGTGCTGCTGGAGGATGACAAGCAGCTTTTCCCCCCCTACCAGGTGGCGCCGGTGGTGCGCAAGGATACCCTGGAGGCCAACCCCGGCATTGCCGCTGCTTTGAATGCCCTCTCCCCTCTGCTGACGGATGAGGTGATGCAGCGGTTGAACTACGAGGTGAGCGGCAACCGCAAGGAGCCGGCGGAGGTGGCCAGAACTTTCTTGGTGGAAGCCGGCATCCTGAAGAAATAATCTTGCCCTTGCACGAGGCCCTGAGGTGAGCACCGTTGAGTTCGAGCGGGTGTCGCTGCGCTTTCCCCACAGTTCCCAGCCGGCTGTGGACGAGTGCAGTTTTTCCGTGGAGTCGGGCCAGTTGGTGGTCATTTTGGGGCCTTCTGGCTGCGGCAAAACCACCCTTCTGAAAATGGTGAATCGCCTACTGGATCCCACCCAGGGGCAGATTCGCTTGGACGGGCGGGATATCCGCCAGTTTCCCGTCACGGCTCTGCGGCAGCGGATCGGCTATGTTATCCAGCAATCGGGGCTGTTTCCCCACATGACGGTGGCCCAGAATGTGGCGGTGGTGCCGCGACTTTTGGGATGGGCGAAGGAGCGCATCCGCGAGCGGGTGGACGAGCTGCTCAGCTTGGTTAATCTGCCCCCCCATGAGTACAGAAACCGCTACCCTGCCCAACTGTCGGGTGGACAACAGCAGCGGGTGGGGCTGGCGCGGGCGCTGGCCGGGGATCCAGGGCTGCTGCTGATGGACGAGCCCTTTGGGGCCATCGACGCCATTACCCGCAGCAAGCTGCAAGAGGAGATCCTGCGCCTGCAACGGCAATTGAAAAAAACCATCCTGTTCGTCTCCCACGATGTGGAAGAGGCGCTGCGCCTGGCGGATCGCATTTTGGTGATGCAGAAGGGGCGGGTGGTGCAGTTCGACACTCCCTTTCGGCTGCTCACCCAGCCGGCTACTCCCTTTGTCAGGGAACTGCTGGGGGCAGATGACATGGTACGGCAGTTGAGTGTGCTGCGGGTGGAAACGGCGATGGCCGGGATCCCGCACAACCACAAAATCCAAGAGGGAGCGATGGTGAGGCCCCAGGCCACTTTGCGGCAAGCCTTGTCCCTGCTGTTGCGCACAGGGGCGGCAGCCCTGACGGTGTGGGAGGACGGGCGGGCCATCGGCGTTTTGACCTTGGATCACATTCGCAGCTTGGCCATGCTGGAGGGGGGATCCGCGTGAGCTATCTCCTCAACCACCCCGGCCTGATGTGGCAGCTCACCCAAGAGCATCTGGCGATGGTGGGGATGACCTTGGGCATGGCGGTGGTGCTGGCGGTGCCGCTGGCTCTGCTGGTTCACCACGTGCGCTGGTTGGCCCTGCCGGTCATGGGGATCCTCAGCATCCTGTACACAGTGCCCAGCCTGGCTTTGATCATTTTGTTGGTGCCCTGGCTTGGCCTGAATGCCCGCTCGGTGGTGGTGGCGATGGTGATCTACACGCAGGTGATCTTGGTGCGCCATTTTTGCGTGGGCCTGCGCTCGGTCGAGCCTGCCATCCTGGAAGCTGCCAAGGGCATGGGGATGAACCTCTGGCAACGGTGGTGGCAGGTGCAGGTGCCGCTCATGCTGCCCATTGTTTTGGCAGGGCTGCGGCTGGCGGCAATTGTGGCCATTGCCATTGCCACCGTGGGCGCCAAGTTTGGGGCGGGAGGACTGGGCACCCTGCTGTTCGATGGCATTGCCCAGGCCGGTCGCTACGACAAGATCTTGGCCGGATCCCTGGCGGTGGGATCCCTGGCCTTGCTGGTGAACACAGCCTTGCTCAGCCTGGAATGGGCGGCCCGTCGTGGCTGAGGGGGTAGACTTAAGGACTCCGTCCCGCTGGCGCGATCGGGCAGGTTTATCCTCTAGTTGTGTGGGGCGAAACTGGGTGTAGCATGGGTGAGCAACCAGGGACTCCGTCCCGCTGGCGTGAGCGGGTGAGAGATTGGTCATCCCGCGCCGATTGGGAGCTGATGGAAGCGCTCAAGGCGGGGCAACCTGCTGCTCTGGCTGCGCTCTACGATCGCTATGCCGGCTTGGTCTATGGGCTGGCCTTCAAGATCCTGGGCCACGTGGCCGAGGCAGAAGACCTGACTCAGGAGGTGTTTGTCGAGCTGTGGCGCAAGGTTGGCTGTGATCCAAGGACTCCGTCCGAGTCGCGCGAGCGGCGGGGATCCCTGAGCAGTTTTTTATGCGTGCTGACCCGCTCGCGGGCCATTGACCGTCTGCGTTCTCAGGGCAGCCACCAACTTCTTTTGAAACGCTGGCAAACCCTTCTCAGCGCCGTTCGTGTTGACGGAACGGAGTCCCATAGCAAGATCCCGCTCCCTTTTGAGCAGGTTTCCATCGAGGAGCGGCGGCAAGCGGTGCAAGCGGCCCTCAGCCAATTGCCCGAAAACCAACGGCAGATCCTGGAGTTGCTCTATTACCAAGGGTTGAGCCAGGCAGACATTGCTCGCCAATTGGGGATCCCGTTGGGGACGGTTAAGACCCGCTCTCGCCAAGCTCTCTGCAAATTGCGGGGATCCCTGCGCGCCCTTCTGGGTTTCTGCTCGCGTTAGCGGGACCGCGTCCTTTCGCGTCAGCGGGACGGAGTCCTAGGTTTGGAGTTGAGTTCTGGTGTCGGGATGGCCATGTCTGATCGCGTCAGCGGGACGGAGTCCTTTCGCGTCGGCGGGACGGAGTCCTTTCGCGTCGGCGGGACGGAGTCCTTATCCACCTCGCCCCCTTTAACAGAGGAACGGGAAGAACTGGCCGGCTATCTGCTGGGGGACTTATCTCCTGAACAGGTGAGTGCTCTAGAGGCACGCCTAACCCAAGACCCTCGGCTGGCGGCCGAACTGCAAGCTATGCAAGAAACCTTGGAGTTGTTGCCCTACGGATTGCCAGGAGTGCTCCCGCCCGCCAGCTTGCGCGACCAGGTGATGGCAGAGGTGGGGGCTATCGGCTTACGCGAGCAGGAGATGGCAGTCCCCCTTCACTCTCCACTGCCTGCTTTTGGGGTGGGGTGGCGCTGGTTGGGAGGCTTGGTGGCGGCAATTTTGGTTCTGCTCAGCTTGGACAACTGGCGACTGCGGCAAGCACTGCAACTGGCCCAGTTAGAGCCGGTGCGAGCATTGTCTCATCTCCTGCAACAGCCGGGATCCCGTCTGGTGCATTTGCAGGGGGAGGCGGGGACGGCCAATGTGCTGTTTCGCCCAGGAGACTGGCAGGAGGTTATCTTGGCCGCACGGGATCTGCCCCAACCGGTGGCGGGGGAGCGCTACTCCCTCTGGCTCAAGCTGGATAATGGCGAGTTCCTCCACTGTGGTGACTTTCAGGTGGATGCTCAAGGCTCTGCTCTGGTGGCCCTACGCCCATCCCGCACGTTGCCGGCAGGTACCCGCGCCCAAGAGCTGCTGGTCGCGACCGGTTCCCGCCAACTGCCCGCTCGCGCTACTCGGACGGAGTCCTTGAAACCCCTTCTGACGGGCAAGGTGTGAGGTGAGAGGAAAGGTTGGCCTGCAAAGGTTAGCTGTGCTGGTGGGGGCGCTACTGGCCCTTCTGGCCTTGTGGTGGACGGATCCCACGCCAACAACCCTAAGCCAATACGTTACTTCTTTGCAGGAGCGCACTCCTTCTCAACTCCACAACATTCGCCGAGCCGTCCAAAGCCTGGATGGAGTTTACATCATGCCTGCGACACGCTCACAGGAACAGGCAGAAGTGATTTTTTCCTTCAACCAAGTGGTGGGGCCGCGCAGCCTGGAACGAGGCTATGTGCCCGCGCCGGTGTTTATGGTGGCCGAAACCCTGGATTCGGTTGGGGGAGGAATCTGTCAGGTGTCCTCTAGCCTTTACAATGCCGCTCTGTTGGCAGGGCTGGAGGTGGTGGAGAGGCACCCCCATTACCGGCAGGTAGAGTCGGTGCCCCCTGGCTTAGATGCCACCGTTTGGTACGGCTTGGCCGACCTCAAGCTGCGCAACCCTTTCCCTTGGCCGGTGCGCTTGCGAGTTCAGATCCGCGGCCCAAACCTGATTGTGTCCGTGCTGGGACGGGGATCCCGCCACGCCCTGAGGATCCCACCCATCCGTGTAGAGGGGCACCGGCTGGATCCCCAGCATTTGCAGGTGAGCGTGTATCGGGGTAACGAGCGCCTCTCCCAAGATCGCTATGTCGTTGCTCCCTAGCCTCTCATCGCGCCAGCGGGACGGAGTCCTTTTTTCGCCCCATTGGCCCCCTACTTCAGCGTCTCAGGAGCAGCTCCCCAGCAACCTCCACACAGGGATCCATGTTAATTTCTACACCAACATGGTTAGCGACAGGGTCGGCGACAAGCCTCAAACCCTGATTCTTCCGTTGACCCGGTCGATCCCGCTCTGGGCAAGGGTTTCAGGCCCCTCAGCGGAGAAAAACAAGGGGAAATTGCAGCCGAAAACGAGACCCTGTCGATCTAGGCCCCTGGATCCCGCTCTGGGTAAGGGTTATAATGGGGGGGAGTCGCTTCCCTTCGGGGAAGTGGAATTAATGGAAAC